>JADFHR010000213.1 GCA_022567015.1 Pseudomonadota bacterium | reverse complement strand
CGGAGGCGGCAACGGCGCGCCCGCCTGATCGAGGACATCGCCCGGCACACCGAGCCCGGCGAAGGGCCCGCCTTCGAACCCGGCCAGCGCGTCTTCCACCAGAAGTTCGGCTACGGCAAGGTGGTCGCGGCGGACGGGAACAAGCTGGAGATCGCGTTTGAGAAGGCGGGCACCAAGATGGTGATGGGGAGCTTTGTGGAGGCGGTGTGAGGGGGGGGTACTTTTATTACGGAGACACCGTACTTAATTGTTCCGAAAAATCATCGTCTCTAATCGGGTCAATTAAATAAGGTGTTCCGGTAATCCCAGCCATGCCGATTTCTCAGTGGCCGGGGCCGCGCCCTTGTGTTACCATAAAATAAGTCCTGAAGAGGCCGATCCGTTCAATGCTGGGTAATGCATGCGCGGCCGACTCAACTAACAACAATTGAGAAAGCCAAAAGCCGCGCCGGCGGGAGGTGTTCTGTGTTCCACGGCGGATTGTCCGGGTGCACACCTGCGGCGTACCGTAATTGTTTTCGATTTATCGCAATCCTTTCCTTGGCGGCACTCTTGGCGGCCTGCGAGACCACAGTCTCGCCGGATCAAAGAATTGCAGAGTACAACCTTGAATTTTCCGATTTGATAATTTCTGACGTTCGGGTCAGTGCTGGAACAACGTCAGCCGGAAAGACGAGGTGGCGGCCCGGTCCAAGACAGAATTCCTTTGTGATGGGCGACGAAAATATAATATTTTTTTACATGAAGGTATCCAATATAAAGCCCGATATAACCTATACAAGTTATTGGAAATTCTATACTCCGGACAACAAACTTCATTGGAGGAGCGTAAAACGAACAACGGAGTTGACATATTCGAGTTGGAATTTTTATAACACTTTTAGACTCGATTCCGCCTTAGGTTTGCCAACAGGATTATGGAGAGTAGAGTTTGAGTTCGATGGTTCTGTGGTTAAACAGGCGACTTTCGAGTTGTCAGGGCAATAAAGTTTAAGATGCGGGGATCACGGACGCGCCGCCCATCGCCGCAATGAACCCATCGCGCATCACCGACCCCGGCCCTGCCCCCCGTAATAGGGGGTGCGGGGCCTATGGCCCCGCCAAAGCCGGCGCGGCAGCGCTTGGCACAAGCGGCTTCTATCGGGACGACGGCCGGCGAGGGGCAATGGTGGGCGCGGCTGGGTTCGAACCAGCGACTTCTCGCGTGTGAGGCGAGCGCTCTCCCGCTGAGCTACGCGCCCGGTGTGCCTGGCGGGCCACCTTTAAGGAGCCGCCCATATAAGGTGGCGCCGCCGGGCCTGTCAAGAAAGCTCAGGCGAGCCGGCGGATGGCGTCGGGCAATTCGTCGAAATGGCCGATGACGGCGTCGGCGCCGAGGTCCGCGGCCGGCACCTTGGCGTAGCCGAAGGCGACCGCGATCACCGGTACGCCGGCGCCGCGCGCCGCCGCCACGTCGTTCTCGGTGTCGCCCACCATCACCGCGTTTTCGGAGGCGGCGCCCAGGCGCTCGAGGGCGGCGAGCAGGTGCCGGGGGTCGGGCTTGCGCACGCCGTCCAGGGAATCGCCGCCGAGCACGGCGGAGAAATAGCCCTCCAGGTCCAGCGCCCCCAGGATCTCGCACGTGGCGCGGTGCGGCTTGTTGGTGCAGATGCCGAGCGCGTAGCCCTCGTCGCGCAGGCATTTCAGCGCCTCCACCACGCCGGCGTAGGGGCGGGTGAGGTCGGCGCCGTGGCCTTCATAGAAATCGATAAACCGGCGGGTCGCACGGGCGATCTCGCCGGCCGCCGGTGTCTCATTCGCGGTGGCGGCAAGGGCGCGCTCCACCAGCTTGTGCACCCCGTCGCCGACCATCGCCGTGACCGCGCCCAGGCCGAGCGTCCGGCGGCCCCTGTCGGCGAGCATGCGGTTGACCGCGGTGCGCAGGTCCGGCGCGCTGTCGATGAGGGTGCCGTCCAGGTCGAAAACGACCGCCTCGATGGAATTTCCGCCCATTGCAATGGTCCGAAACAATCTTTGACTTGGCGGGATTCCCGCCTTGTGGCAAGGTCGGCCCCACGGTTGCCCGGGAGGGCTCTTGTAACTAATAGCCTGGCCATGACCAAGGACAAAACCGCCGCCATCGTCCTCGCCGCGGGCCTCGGCACGCGCATGGAGTCCCGCCTGCCCAAGGTGCTGCACCCGCTCGCCGGGCGCCCCATGATCGGGCACCTGATGGAGACCCTGGCCGGCATGGACCTGGAGCGCATCGTCGTCGTGGTCGGGGACGACATGGAGGCGGTCGCGGAAGCCGTCGCCCCCCATCCCACCGTGGTGCAGAAGGAGCGCCTGGGCACCGGGCACGCGGTGCGCACCGCGTGCGAGGCCGTGGACGGCTTCGACGGCACCGTGCTCGTGCTGTACGCCGATGCGCCGCTGATCTCGGTGGAGACGTTAACGCGCATGATCGAGGCGCGCCGCCGGGCGCCCCGGCCGGCGGTGGTGGTGCTGGGCTTCCGCCCCTCCGACCCCGGCCCCTACGGCCGCCTGATCGTCGGTGCGGACGGGACGCTCCAGGCCATCGTCGAGGCCGGCGACGCGACGCCCGGGCAGGGGGCGATCGCGCTGTGCAACGCCGGCGTCATGGCCATCGACGCACGCCCCCTGCCGGGGCTGCTGGCGCGCATCGGCAGGGACAACGCCAAGGGCGAGTATTACCTGACCGACATCGTCGCCATGGCGCGGGGCGACGGGCTCACGTGCGCCGTGGTCGAGGGGGACGAGGCCGAGCTCATCGGGGTCAACTCCCGGGCCGACCTGGCCCGCGCCGAGGCCGTCGTCCAGCAGCGCCTGCGCGCCGCGGCCATGGCCGGCGGCGCCACCCTGGCCGATCCGGAAACGGTGTATTTCAGCCATGACACCCGGCTCGGCCGCGACGTGACGGTGGGACCCCACGTGGTGTTCGGCCCCGGCGTCGCCGTCGGCGATGACGTGGAGATCCGCGCCTTCTGCCACATCGAGGGCGCCCGCATCGCCACCGGCGCCAGGATCGGCCCCTTTGCCCGCCTGCGCCCGGGCGCCGACATCGCCGCCGAAGCCCACATCGGCAACTTCGTCGAGATCAAGAACGCCACGGTGGAGACCGGCGCCAAGATCAATCACCTGGCCTATGTCGGGGATTCCCGGGTCGGCGCCAAGGCCAACGTCGGCGCCGGCACCATCACGTGTAACTACGACGGTTTCGCCAAGCACCACACCGACATCGGCGCCGGGGCGTTCATCGGCTCCAACACGGCGCTGGTGGCCCCGGTGACGGTGGGGGACGGGGCCATCGTCGGGGCGGGCAGCGTCATCACCGGCGACGTGGCGGCGGACGCCCTGGCGTTGACCCGCGCCGACCAGGAGGAACTTAAAGGTTGGGCGAAACGCTTCCGTGGCCGCCGATCGGGGCGCAAGGCGGCGCCGGCCAAGGGCGGAGGCTGACCGCTCATGTGCGGCATCATCGGCATCATCGGCAAGGGAGAGGTGGCGCCGCTGCTGATCGAGGGGCTCAGGCGGCTGGAGTACCGGGGCTACGATTCCGCCGGGGTGGCGACCCTGGTCGACGGGCGCATCGAGTGCCGCCGCGCCGAGGGCAAGCTGACCAATCTGGAAGCCCTGCTCGCCCGCGAGCCGGTGGCCGGGACCATCGGCATCGGACATACCCGCTGGGCCACCCACGGCGTCCCCAACGAGAAGAACGCCCATCCCCACGCCACCGACCGGGTGGCGGTGGTCCACAACGGCATCATCGAGAACTTCCAGGCCCTGCGCGCCGAAGTGGAGGAGCGGGGCCACACCCTGGTTTCGGACACCGACACCGAGGTCGTCGCCCACCTGATCACCCTGTATCTGGAGGACGGAAAGGGCACCGCCGAGGCCACCTGCGCGGCGCTGAACAGGCTGGAGGGGGCCTTCGCCCTGGGCATCATCTTCGCCGGCAAGCCCGACCTGATGATCGCCGCCCGCCGCGGCAGCCCGCTCGCCATCGGCTACGGCGACGGCGAGATGTACCTGGGCTCGGACGCCCTGGCGCTGGCGCCGCTGACCCGCGAGATCATGTATCTCGAAGACGGCGACTGGGCGGTGATCACGTCGGACGACGCCACCGTCTTCGACGCCGAGCACCTGGGGGTGACGCGCGAGGTCAGGCTGACGGCCCATTCCGGCGCCACCCTGGGCAAGGGCGGATACCGCCACTTCATGCTCAAGGAGATCTTCGAACAACCGCAGGTGATCGGGGATACCCTGCACGCCTACACCAACCCCAAGACGCGTTCCGTGGCGCTGCCCGATCTCGGCTTCGACGCGGCGGAAACGCCGGCCATGACCCTGGTCGCCTGCGGCACGTCGTACTATGCCTGCATGGTCGCCAAGTGCTGGCTCGAACGCCTGGCCCGCATCCCCGTCGATGTCGACGTGGCGTCCGAGTTCCGCTACCGGGGCGCGTACATGGCGGAGGGCGGGGTGGCCCTGTTCGTCTCCCAGTCGGGGGAAACGGCGGACACCCTGGCCGCCCTGCGCTATGCCCGGGACCACGGCCAGCACATCGTCTCGGTGGTCAACGTGCCCGAATCCACCATCGCCCGGGAATCGGACGCGGTGCTGCAAACCTACGCCGGCCCCGAGATCGGCGTCGCCTCGACCAAGGCGTTCACCACCCAGTTGACGGTCCTGGCCTGCTTCGCCATCGCCACCGCAAGGGCCCGCGGCGCCATGGATCACGACACCGAGACGCGCCTGGTCGATGCCCTGGCCGGGATTCCGGCGCGCGCCGCGGAGGTGCTCAACCATGACGACACGCTCCGCGCCCTCGCCCACCAGGTGGCCGAGGCCCGGGACGTGCTCTATCTGGGCCGCGGCACCAGCTATCCCATCGCCCTGGAGGGGGCCCTGAAACTAAAGGAAATATCCTACATCCACGCCGAGGGATACGCCGCCGGCGAGATGAAGCACGGTCCCATCGCCCTGATCGACGAAGACGTGCCGGTGATCGTCATCGCGCCGTCGGACGAGCTGTTCGAGAAGACCGCGTCCAACATGCAGGAAGTCGTCGCCCGCGGCGGGCGGGTGATCTTTTTCAGCGACGCCAAGGGCGTGGAAAGGCTCGGCGCTCTCGCCACCACCACCGTCACCCTGCCCGAGGTGGACCCCTTCGCCGCCCCGATTCTCTATGCCATCCCGGTGCAGATGCTGGCCTATCACACGGCCGTGCTCAAGGGCACGGACGTGGATCAGCCGCGCAACCTGGCGAAAAGCGTGACCGTGGAATAGGCGCCCGGCGGCGGCGGGGCCGGTTTTGCGCGCCGTCTCTGAGGATGGCGTCTATTGCTTCAGGGTTTCACGGCGCAGTTGGCGGGCCTTGGTCAGGATGGCGTCCTCGATCCGGGTGTCGGTCCTGGCGGCCACCGGCGCGTCGCGCCAGCCGTTGCCGTCCTGGA
>JADFHR010000212.1 GCA_022567015.1 Pseudomonadota bacterium | reverse complement strand
CGATGCGGGGCATCGCGAAGCGTGCGCGACGCCGTCCGAAAGCCTTGGTAAGCCGCCGTTGCGGTCGCGTATGCGGCCCGTCGGAGGGCGTCGAAAAGTTTCGACGATGCGCCGCATCGCCTGCAACATTTCTCCTACCCGACGAGCCGCCTACGCGATCTCTATGAGTCATGATCAGCGACCCTTGGTATAAGGGGTTGATCCTCCGTCCCACCCTGTCGGGACGGGCCGCGCATGCCGTCGCGAAACTTGCCTCGACGACTACACAGACGGGGATATCGGGGATATAGTCTCAATCCTTTCCCCTTTCCGCGCCCCGCGGGTGTCCCGGACGCCGGCGGCGGCCGACGTGAGAACGAACGGGTATGTCCGACACCGAGCAGGCGTTTGCGCGGCGCAAGAGCGTTCCGGTCACGGTCGGTCCCGTGGTCATCGGCGGCGATGCGCCCATCGTCGTGCAGTCGATGACCGATACCGACACCGCCGACGTCGCGGCGACGGTGGCCCAGGTGGCCGCCCTGGCCCGTGCCGGATCGGAGTTGGTGCGCATCACCGTGGACAGGGAAGACGCGGCCAAGGCCGTTCCCCGAATCCGCGAGCGTCTGGACAGGCAAGGTGTCGACGTCCCCCTGGTCGGGGATTTCCACTACATCGGGGACCGGTTGTTGACCAAGTACCCGGACTGCGCCGAGGCGTTGGCCAAATACCGCATCAACCCGGGCAACGTGGGGGTCGGCGAGAAACGGGACCAGCGGTTCTCGACCATGATCGAGGTGGCGCTTCGCACCGGCCGTCCGGTGCGCATCGGGGTCAACTGGGGCAGTCTCGACCAGGACCTGGTGACCCGGATGATGAACGAGAACGCCGCCTTGGCCGAGCCCAGGGATGCGGCGGAAGTGACCCGCGAGGCCCTTGTCGTCTCGGCCCTGGCCAGCGCCGAGCGCGCCGAAGACCTCGGCCTGGGGCGGGACAGGATCGTCCTTTCGTGCAAGGTCAGCGGGGTCCAGGACCTGATCGCCGTGTACACGCGCCTGGCCGCCCGCGGCGACCATGCCCTCCATCTGGGGCTGACGGAAGCGGGCATGGGGTCGAAGGGAATCGTCGCCTCGGCGGCGGCGCTGTCGGTGCTGTTGCAACAGGGAATCGGCGACACCATCCGCATTTCGCTGACCCCCGAGCCCGGCGGCGACCGGACCCGCGAAGTGATCGTCGCCCAGGAGATCCTGCAGACCATGGGACTGCGCTCGTTTACGCCGCTGGTGGCGTCGTGCCCGGGCTGCGGCCGGACGACGAGCACGGTTTTCCAGGATCTCGCCGAACGGATTCAGGCCCATGTGCGGGCCCGGATGCCCGTCTGGCGTGAGGAGTACGTTGGCGTGGAGACCATGAGCCTTGCCGTCATGGGCTGCATCGTCAACGGTCCCGGCGAAAGCAAGCACGCCGATATCGGCATCAGCCTGCCGGGCACCGGCGAGGAACCCGCGGCCCCGGTCTTCATCGACGGCAAAAAGGCCATGACGCTCCGCGGCGCCAACATCGCCGAGGAGTTCCACAGGATCGTCGACGAATACGTGGAGACCCACTACGAGAGGCGCCAGGCCGGCCAACCCGAGGCGGCGCAGGCCGCGTACGCGGAGCACCCGGTTCCGCCCGCCGCCGCCCAGTAGGCGGACCGAAGAGGCGATGCCTGCCCTGCAGCCGGTCCGCGGCACCCGCGACATCCTGCCCGAGGAAATGCTGCGCCACCGCCACGTGGAGCAGACGGCCTTCGAGATTGCCGCGCGCTACGGGTTCGCCGAGATATCGACGCCGATCTTCGAGTTCACGGAGGTCTTCTCGCGTACCCTGGGCGATACCTCCGACATCGTGACCAAGGAGATGTATGCGTTCAAGGACCGCAGCGGGGACAGCATCACCCTGCGCCCGGAGTGTACGGCGGGCGTGGTCCGCGCCGTCCTGTCGAACGGCCTAGCCCAACACCTGCCGCTCAAATTTTTCTGCCGCGGACCGATGTTCCGCTACGAGCGCCCGCAAAAGGGACGCCAGCGCCAGTTCCACCAGGTCGACGTGGAGGTGCTGGGCGTCGCCCAGCCCCTGGCCGACGTGGAAATCATCGCCCTCGGGGCCCACATCCTGGAGGCGCTGGGGGTGAGCGAAAAAGTCACCCTGGAGCTCAACACCCTCGGCGACGGCGAAAGCCGCAACGCTTACCGGAAAATACTGGTGGAGTACCTCGAGCAACACCGCGGCCGGCTTTCCGACGACAGTCTGGCGCGGCTGGAGCGCAATCCCCTGCGCATCTTCGATTCCAAGGACGAGGGCGACCGCGCCGTCGTCGCCGGGGCGCCGCTGTTGACCGACAGCCTGAACGGCGCCTCGCGGGAGTTTTTCGACGCGCTGTGCGAGGGGTTGCAGGCCGCCGGCATCGCCTATCGCCTGAACCCGCACCTGGTGCGCGGCCTGGACTATTACTGTCACACCGCGTTCGAGTTCACCACCGAGGCCCTGGGCGCCCAGGGCGCGGTGTTGGCGGGCGGGCGCTACGACGGCCTGATGGAACAGATGGGCGGGCCGCCGACGCCGGCGACGGGCTGGGCCGCCGGCGTCGAACGCCTGGCCATGTTGATCGAGGACCCGGCGCCGCCCGTCCGGCCCATCGCCGTGGTGCCCATCGGCGACGGTCCGCACCATGGCGCGTTCGGCGTCGCTCAACGGCTGCGGCGGGCCGGGTTCGCCGTCGATCTGGGGTTTTCCGGCAACCTGGGCAAGCGCATGAAGCGGGCCAACAAGATCAACGCCCGCGCCACCGTGTTGCTGGGTGAGGACGAGCTGGCGCGCGGCGCGGCCACGGTCCGCGACATGGATACCGGAGAGCAGTCGGACGTGCCGCTGGCGTCCCTGGAGACCCACCTCGCCCGCTACCGTTAGCGCCGCCATGGCTAAAGCGTCTTCCCCGAAAGGCCGGCCGCTCGTCGTCGGCGCCAACCACCGCTCCAGTTCCCTGGCGGTGCGCGATCGGCTGTTCGTGGAGGATCCGGCGGTGCCGGACTTCCTCCAGGGCCTGCGCCGATCGGGGGTCGAGCAGGCCATGGTGCTGTCCACGTGCGAGCGGGTCGAGGTGCAGGCGATCCATGACGATGCCGAGGACGCCGCCCGGCGTATCACCCAGGTCATGGCCGAGCACGCGGAGTTGACGGCCGCCGACCTCGACGGCCAGCTCTACGTTCTCATGGGCGCAGAAGCGGTGCGTCACATCTTCACGGTCACCGCGTCCCTCGACAGCCTGATGATCGGCGAGCCCCAGATCCTGGGCCAGGTGAAGGCCGGCCACCGCATGGCCCGCGACGCCGGCATGAACGGGAGCGAGCTGGAGGCGCTTTTGCAGGCGGCCTACGGCGCCGCCAAACGGGTGCGCAGCGAGACCACCATCGGCCAGCGGCCGGTTTCCATCGCCGCCGCGGCGGTGCAGGTGGCCCAGGACCTGCACGGCGACCTGGGCCGCTGCACCGGCCTGCTGGTGGGGGGCGGCGACATGGCGGCGCTGATCGCCGACGGCCTTCTTGCCGCCGGGCTCAGCCACCTGACGGTGACCCACCCCAGCGAGGCGCGGGCGGAGGCCGCGGCCCGCGCGCTGGACTGTCACGTGGCGCCCTTCGACGGGCTGGCCCGGCTTTTGGTGGACGCCGATATCGTGCTAACCTCCATGGGCACGCGGCGCCACGTGCTCACCGCCGACATGATCACCGCGGCGCTCGGCAAGCGCCGCCGCAAGCCGGTGTTCCTGGTGGACACCGGCGTTCCCGGCGACATCGAACCGGCGGTGAACCGCATCGACGAAGCCTTCCTTTATGATCTCAACGACCTGGAAAGGGTCGCCATGGAAGGCCGTGCCACCCGCGAGACCGAGGCCGGCGCGGCATGGAGCATCATCGGTGCGGAAGTGGCCGGTTTCCTGCGCGGACGGGCGGAGCGCACCGCCGTCCCCGCGTTGACGCGGCTGCGCGACCATTTCGAGGCGGCCCGCGGCAAGGCCCTGGCCGACGCCGGGAACGACGCCGAGAAGGCGACACGGCTGCTCGTCAACCGGTTGCTGCACGGACCGTCGGAAGCGATGCGCGCGCTTGCTCGCACCAGCGGCTCCGGCGGCGCCCCGGGGACCGGCACGGACGACGGAAGCGACTGGGAAACGGCCGAACGGGTGCTCGAGCGCCTGTTCGGCCTCGATGCCGGGAAAGGCCCCTCCGACGAAGGGGACGACGGGAAGGAGACGGCGGAATGAGTCTGGACGCCAAGCTGGACCGGGTTGTCGCCCGCGCCGAGGAACTGAGCGCCATCCTCGCCGGCACCGATGCGCGCCCGGCCCGGGACTTCGCCCGCCTGTCCAAGGAGTACGCGGACCTGACGCCGGTGGTGGACGGCATCGGTGAGCTGCGCAAGGCCAGGGAAGAGCTGGAGAGCCTGCGCGCCCTGATCGACGACCCGCAAGGCGAGGCCGACATGCGCGCCCTCGCCGAGGCCGAGTACCGCGAGGTCAAGGAGAAGATTCCCGGGCTCGAAGACCGGCTCAAGGTCCTGCTGCTGCCCAAGGACGAGGCCGACGAACGGAACGCCATCCTGGAGGTGCGCGCCGGCACCGGCGGCGAAGAGGCGGCGCTGTTCGCCGCCGATCTGTTCCGCATGTACCAGCGCTACGCCGAGGTCCGGGGGTGGACGTTCGAGGTGATGAACGTCAACGAAACCGGCATCGGCGGCTACAAGGAGGCGATCGCGTCGGTGTCCGGGCGCGACGTGTTCGCGCGGCTGAAGTTCGAATCCGGGGTGCATCGCGTCCAGCGCGTGCCGACCACGGAATCGGGCGGGCGCATCCACACCTCGGCGGCGACGGTGGCGGTGCTGCCCGAGCCCGAGGACGTGGAAATCCGCATCGAGCAGAAGGACCTGCGCGTCGACCGCTACCGGGCCAGCGGTCCCGGCGGGCAATCGGTCAACACCACCGACAGCGCCGTGCGCCTGACCCACCTGCCGACCGGCATCGTCGTCATCTGCCAGGACGAAAAGTCCCAGCACAAGAACAAGGCGAAGGCCATGAAGGTGCTCAAGGCGCGGCTTTACGAGGAAGAACGGTCGCGCAGGGAGGCGGAGATTTCGGCCACCCGGCGCAGCCAGGTGGGCACCGGCGACCGGTCCGAGCGCATCCGCACCTACAACTTTCCGCAAGGCAGGGTCACCGACCACCGCATCAACCTGACCCTGCACAAGTTGGAGCGCATCATGGACGGGGAGCTCGACGAACTCATCGAGGCGCTCGCGGCCGAGGACGAGGCCAGCCGCCTGGCGGAGCTCCCGTGACCGCCCCGCACACCGTGGAGGCCGCCTTTTCGGCGGCGGCCCGCCGCCTGGCCCGGGCCGGCATCGCCGGGGCGCGGCTCGACGCCCGCGTCCTCGTCGGGCACGCGCTGGGCATCGGCG
>JADFHR010000211.1 GCA_022567015.1 Pseudomonadota bacterium | reverse complement strand
GGCGTTTCGATGGCCCGCCTCGTCGTCGCGGATCACCAACACCACGTCCCGCAGCCGCGCATCGGGCGGCAACTTCCAGTACTCTATGGCGATTTGGGGTGCCGGCACGTTCTCGTGCCGCCCGGCATCGATCTCTTCCAGATACTGGGTGTAGCTGACGACCGCCTCTTCCTCGAAGTACCCGACAACCCGGTGCGCGGTCCGGGGCGAGATCAGGTAGAGCAGAAAGAACGCGTTGTAGAACGCCCCCTGGGCGAGGACGATCAGGGCCCGCTCCAGTCCACTGGGCTTTGCGATGTGGATGAAGGTCATCAGGTGCATGCGCTCGTTTTCGGCCTCGTCGAGCAGGGTGCGAATCCAGCCATGGTCGTCCTCCATTCGGCGCAAAGCCCTCAAGTGTTGCAACGCCCCACCCACCATTCCAGGCACGGCGGCAACGGTTTCGAGGACGACGGCGCGGTGGCCATAGCGCTTGGCGAAGAAGGTATCGGCGAAAAAACGCAGCATCTTGACGACGGCGAGCGCGAAGCGGTCCGACAGGTTCTCGGGCCGATGGTGCCGTGAAAGATCGATGGCACCGTCGTTCACGGTCGGCATGGGATACCTCCTCGCCGAAATTGCCCGGATGAGGTTGCCGACCGTAGCACACGGGGCGGACCGAGGGCGAGCCCATCCGCGGCCCGGCGGTGTTCTGGCGCCGCCTGGCGTCGATGATGGAGAAGGGGCTGGTGGCTTCGGCGTCGGTTCCTAACCCTGGCGCCCCGCCCGGGGGCGGGGCCGGGACCTTTGTCTACGACCACCTTCTTTAGCCCGGCACCCCCGCCTTACGCAGGCCGTCGAGGAAGCCGTCCAGGTTCCTGTAGCCGGAGACCGGATAGATCGCCTTGAGCCGCGGGATCGTCATGGCCGGATCGAGCTCCAGGGACCGGGTTACCGCGGCCGCGGCCTCCTCGGTCCGTTCCAGGTGGGCGCAACACGCAGCCAGCACGTGGTGGGCGGGCGCGTTGTACGCGTGTTCCCGGACCGATTTGCGGGCCCACGCCGCGGCCTCTTCGTAGTCGGCGAGTTGCAGGTGCGCCGTGGCGAGGACGCCGTAGGCCACCCAAATGGCGGTGTCGAGGGGACTCAGGCGAATGGCGCGGTCGGCGTCCTCGATCGCCGTTTCCGGATCGCCGACGCAGCACCGCACGCTGCCGCTGGCGAGCCATGCCCGCGTCGAGTTGGCGTTGATGGAAAGGGAGCGGTCGATGTACAGGATGGCGGCGTCGAAATCACCCTCGACAAAGGCGGCGGTCGCGCCCGCCTGCCACAGCACATAGGGATCGGTGTTGTCGGCCTTCAGCCCCGCCTGCGCCAGGCGGATGCATTCGGCCTTGTCCTCGTCCGACAGCACCATGCCCCGAAGCTGCACCTGCCGGCGGTAGGTCCACGAAGCGCAGACGTAGGCGCGGGCGTAATTGGCATCGACCTCGATGGCCTTGCGGAACAGCCGCAGGCCTTCGGCCGTGTCCTCGGGGTTCAGTTTGTTCATGTGGGCCAGGCCGCGCAGGGTGTAGTCGTAAGCATCAAGGCTTTCGGGGCGCTTCTGGCGGACGCGCTGGACCTCGGCGCGCAGCAGCTGGGGCTCGATGGCGCCGACGACGCTTGCCGTGATCTCGTCCTGCAGATCGAAGATGTCATCCAGCGCGCCGTCGTAACGGTCCGCCCAGACGTGGTTCCCGGACGCGGCCTCGATCAGTTGGGCGGTGACGCGGACCCGGTTTCCCGACTTGCGCACGCTGCCTTCCAGCACGTAGTGAACGCCCAGTTCGCGGCCAACCCGCTTCATGTCCACCGCCTTGCCCTTGTAGGTGAAGGACGAATTCCGCGCGATCACGAAGAACGACTGGACGTTGGAGAGCGCCGTTATGATGTCCTCCGCGATGCCGTCCGCGAAATACTCCTGTTCCGGATCGCCGCTCAGGTTGGCGAACGGCAAAACGGCGATGGAGGGTTTGTCGGGCAGGGTCAATGGCTCGGTGGAAACTCCGATGCCGGGGCTTGCCACGGGTGAATCGGGGAGCCACCGCCAAACCCTGACCGGCACGGCGATGTTCTTGACCGTCTGCTCGCCCAGATCCTCGAATGCCAGGTCGAGCTTGCCTTTGACCTGGTCGTGGACGGACCCGCTGATGCATATGCCGCCCGGTTCGGAGAGACCCTCCAGACGCGCGGCTATGTTGACGCCATCACCGTAAATGTCGTCGCGATCGACGATGACCTCGCCGAGATTAATGCCGATCCGGAACCGCAGTTTGCGGTCGTCGGGGTGATCCCGGTTACGAGCCTCGAGCTCGCGCTGAACCGCCGCCGCCGAGGTCAAAGCGGCAACCACGCTGGTGAACTCCGCCAGCACGGCGTCGCCGGCGTAGTGCACGACGCGCCCATCATGGCTCTTGATCGAGGCGGTGAACACATCGAGATAGGCGTCGAGGGTCCGGTGCGTTCCCTCCTCGTCGGCACCGGTCAGCCGGCTGTATCCGGCAACGTCCGCATACAGAATCGCGGCAAGTTTGCGTGTGATAGTCCCTTGCGCCATGCCTCCCCTCACGACGGACGCGGCGGATAATTGTTAAACCTCTTCCGCCAACAAATCCAATTCGCGGCGAAGCGGTATGGATTGCCGCTTTTCGCCTGTGTGGAAATTACCGGGTTTTCCGCACACCGCGCCGGGGACGGGTGCTACTCCCCGCCCTTCGGCGCCCACCCATCGGCCAGGCGCCCGGCCTCGGCGCGCTGTTCGGGCGACAGTTTCCGGGCCAGTTTCTTGCGGTTCTTGGTCGCGGCCGCGTGCGCCTGGCGGGCGGCCAGGGTCAGCCACATGAGCGCGCGCACCTCGTCCCTGGCGATGCCGGTCCCCTTGGCCAGGCGGATGCCCACCTGGTTCTGCGCCTTGTCGTACCCCTGCCGGGCGGCGGCGAGGAACCACCGGGTCGACGCCTCCGGGTCGTCGTCGACTCCCGATCCGTCGCGGTACATCTTTCCCAGATTGTACTGGGCCTTGTCGAAGCCCTTCTTGGCGGCCTTCTCGATCCACCGGAAGGCCCGGTTCAGGTCCTTGGGCACGCCGAAGCCGAAACTGAACATCTTGCCCAGGGAATACTGTGAGCGGACCAGTCCCTGGGCCGCCGCCTTCTCCAGCCAGAACACCGCCTTGTCGTAGTCCTGGGAGAGGCCGGTCCCCTCGATCAGGGCCAGGGCCAGATTGTGCTGGGCCTCGGCGTCGCCGTGCCCGGCGGCTTTCGTCCACCACTGGATCGCCTGGGCGCGGTCGAGGGCGACGCCGCGGCCTTCGTCGTACATGACGCCGATGTTGAACTGGGCGCGCGCGTCGCCGGCGTCGGCGAGCGGGCGCCAGGCCTCGAGCGCCCCCGAGAAGTCGCCCTTTTGGTAGGCGCGCCAGCCGGCCTCGAAGTCGGCCCGGGCGGGGGGCGCGTAAAGGCCCATTAGTATCCCCGCGCCCAGGAGGACGGCAACGCCGGCCGCTTTGGCCACCCTGGTCACGGACACCGGAAATCTCCCTGATCCCTGCATGGTCCTATCCCGTTCTGCACACGGCGCACCCGCCCTTCACGACGCCTTGGCCGGGAACTTGCCCACCCGCAGGCGTAGCGCCTCGATCAGACCGTCCACCCCCTGGCGGCTGACCAGGGCCCGGAACTCGGAGCGTTGCGTGGCGATCATGCTTATGCCCTGGACGATCACGTCCAGGATCTTGAAACCTTTGGGACCGCTGCGGATGCGCCAGCCGGCCATCAACGGCGGGCCGCCCGAGCGCCCGATTTCCGTCGATACCAGGGCGTCGCGCTTGCCCAGGGGCCCCGCCTTGATGATCTTGAACGTCTCCCCGGCATATCCGCCGAGGCGGCGGGCGTACAGTCTGAGGACGAACTCGGAGAACAGGCGCTGGTATTCGGCGCGCTGTTCCGGCGTCGCTTTGCGCCAAGCCTTGCCCAGCACGAAACGACCGATTTTCGCCAGATCGAAGTTCTCCCGCATCACTTGGCGCACCTTGGCCTCACGCTGATCCAACGTGGCGCCGTGGTCGCCCAGGACCGCAAGCGTCTCGGTCGCCATTTTCTCGAGGAATCGCGCGGCCTGTTGAGGCGACGTCTTCCCCGCCGCGCCGGCGCCCGTGGCGGGCAGCGCCGCGAGGCAGGCCAGGGTTATGGCCAGTAGACAGCGACGCCCGATCATCCCCACTCCGATGCCCCCGTAGTTCCCGTCCGAGTCGCGCCGGGGCCGCAAGCGGCAGACGCTCCCGCACCCCGGATGCCCTTGGCCGGAAACCATAAAGTGCGCGGCCCGGCAATGCAATTCGCGGCCGAACGCCCCGACCAGTGCGCTTATACCAAGGGGTTGGGTGCGAACGGCGGGCGGGCAGGCGGCGCCCGGAGGCCCGCCGCCTGGAACGAGTCCGGTCGATCGCGTAAAGGCTAGTTCGGCCGGTCGAGGCCGAGCGCCGCGGCGCCGAGGATCCGCCCCGTTTCGGTGGACTGCACCAGCACCGCGCAGGCCTGGCCGCCCCCCGGCACCATATCGGGCACCGTGATGGCCATGTCCAGGGCCTTGCCCCGCCAGGTGGCGATGCGGGTCAGCTGCCGCACCACATTGTAGTTGCGCAGCTTGCGGCCCTTGTTCTCGCCGCGTCTTACCGGCGTCAGGTGCTCGCGGTCGAAGACCACCAGCCAGACGGCCGCCTCTTCCGCCGCCTCCCCCTTGGCCGGCGCGTCCGCGATGAACAGGCGCACGGCGCCGTCGTCGCCTTGGCGGAGCTCGACGGGAATCCGCGCCAGGGCCCGGTTCTTTTCAATCCTGTCGAGAACGGCGGAGCGGTCCGACCCGGTGGCGTGGGCCGCCCCCTGGATCACCATCTGCGGCGTATAGACATACTTGAGGCCCAGTTTCCGCGAATAGTCCCGCTGGCGGCGGGTGTGGTCGGCGCTGGCGAACGGGTCCTTCCAGCCGATGTAATCCCAGTAGTCCACGTGGAAGGACAGGGCGAGCACGTCGTCGCGCCCGGCGAGCTCGCCCAGGAAGGCGTCGGCGGGCGGACAGGACGAGCACCCCTGCGAGGTGAACAGCTCGACCACCGTGAGCGGGCGTTCGGCCGCCGCCAGTGAAAACGGCGCCGCCGCCAGGGCGAAGAGCAGAATCAGGAATTTGACCGCACGGACCATACGGCTAGGGATATACGCCATTCCCCCGCCGACGACCAATCACATGGCGGTGAGCGGCATGTGAGATGCCGCCGTCAGGCCGCCCCAGCCAGTGGCCTAAATCAGCTAAAGTGCACCCATACGATCACTTTTCCCGTTTCCTCGGCAGGAGGGGAGGCGCAGGCGATGGCGGCCCATCGGAAAGCCTTCCCGACGCCCCGGGGGGCCACCGGGGGGTGTCCCCCCCGGCTACGATATGCGGGGGACGCCCCCGC
>JADFHR010000210.1 GCA_022567015.1 Pseudomonadota bacterium | reverse complement strand
AGGTCTTTATCCGTGGGATCCTCTTGCGGGACGGCCAATTCTGCCCGTGCAAGGATCACGGGCACCGCGGCGGATACAGGTTCGGCGGCCGGGACTTTCCGTTTCTTGGCCCGGGCGGGCGGTTTTTCAACCCGGGCGGCCGGTTTTTTCACCTCGGCGGGCCGGGGACCGGGGGCCGCCTTCGCACCCGCCGGCTTCCCTTTGCCGGCCTCGCCTTCGCCCCGGGGGATGCGCAGGCGCTGCCCGACATGAATGGTATACGGCGGCTTCAAGCCGTTGGCCCGCGCCATCTCGTACACGCCGAGGCCGTTCAGCCGCGATATGCCGTACAGGGTCTCGCCGCCCCTGACCACGTGCTCCCGCCCCCGCGGCAGGACGTTGCGCTGGCCCACGCGCAAGTGGTAAGGCGGCCCGAGTCCGTTGGCTTCCGTGGTGGCTTGGCGGGGCGGAAACGGGGACTCGATTTCGGCGAAATGCGAGGCGTCCGGAGCCGGCTCCAGTGTCCGGACGGGGTTAGAGACCAACGGGGGGTCCGCGGCCTGAATCGGGGCCGGGGCGGGGTCTGAAACCGGGACAGGGTCCGTAACCGGGATGGGAGCCGGCTCCGGGGCCGACGCAGGGGTCGAGACCGGGTAGAGGGTGGCGGAAACCGAGGTGGAAGCGGGCCGGGCAACAGGGGCGAACGCCGCGACGGGGGCGACAAATGCGGGTTCGCGGGACGGCGCGGCCGCCGTTTGCCGCGGCTGGGCCGCTTCCCGATCTGGTGCATTGCCGGCCGGGCCGATATCCCCCGCTGCCGTCGTCATCTGCATGGCGGGGGACCCGGAGGCGCCAGAGGCCGCAGAGGCCGCAGAGGCCGCAGAGGCCGCAGAGGCCAGGGTATGGCCCTGCCGCGGCCATCGCAGGGCGCGAGCGGTGACCGCCGGTGTGGGTGCCGTGGCGGGGGCGGGCGCCAGGGCGCTCACCGGTGCCGCTGGAGTGGGCCTTGCGGCCGGCTCCGCGGCCTGGCGGTATGGCGTTAGGGCGCCGCGAGCCTGATGCGGCGGGACCGGGGAGTTCAGCGCGGCAACGGCCACGGGCGCGGGCAGGGCCGCCACCGATTGAGGCCGTTCCCGGGGCGCCTCGGCGACGGCGAGGGGTTCCGCTTCCTCGGCCCGGGCGAGCGCCATTTGGTTGCCAAGCGCCATTTTTCCGGAATACCCCAACACGGCGGCGATCCGCGCCTTGTCGTTGAGGGCGCGCAACGAGGCGATGTAGGTGAGGTTGTTCTGCACCGACGCTTCGTCGAGATCCATGCGGGCGATCGCCGCGGCCCGGTCCATGCGGCCGGCAAAGCCGTAGGCCAATGCCAGGATCTGGCGGTGGGATGCACGCCCGTCGGGGCCTTCGGCGAATTCCCCCAAACTCGCGATCGCATCGGCGTAATTGCCGCTGAGCACCAGCGAGAGCCCGAGATTGTTACGCAGCGAGGCGTTGTCGGGGGCGATCTTCAATCCTTCGCGGTAGCGGGCCTGGGCCGTCAGGTGTGCACCTATAAGATCAAGAGCAACTCCCAGGCCATTGAAAAGCCTAGGGTCATCGGGAGACAGTCTCAGCGCAGCCCGGTACTGCTTCAACGCCGCTTTTGGCCGGCCCAGGGCCACCAGGTTGTTCCCATGGCCGCGCAGGATATCCGGGTTCTTGGGCGCCCGCGCCTGGGCGAGCCGGAAGGCTTGTTCCGCTTCGACGTTGGCGCCGAGCCGACGCAGGCTTTCCCCGAGTCCGAGCAGACCCGCCGGATCATCGGGATTTTGCCGGTGGGCCATCTGGTAGATGGTGACCGCGCTCCGGTAGTCGCCGGAATCGGCCAATTTGTCCGCCATGTACAGGGCAAGGCCGGCGGGATAGCGGCCGCCAGCGGTGTCGCCGAACGATCTTTCCCCGAACGCAAGGTCGGTCGCGGTGGTGGAGGGTCCGGTTACGTCGGCGCTGCCGCCACATCCGGCGAGCGCGAGGGCGATCCCGAGGCCGCCAAGAGCCAGCAGGGAGTACTTGAAGGAGGCAGGCATCCTAACACGTTCCTCTGCGTCCGGTCGCTCAAATCCGGAAAAGGGCCTCGGGCATGCTTGGAATTTTGAATCCCAGAGGCGGAACCGAGCGTTTTACAATAGCCCTTCCGGTCAATACCGTTGACGCCTACCTTAAGCAGCATTTTTTTACTTGTTACATGTAATATACATGGTTTGCAATATTTTTTATTTATGTGTTATTTATATTGGATTTGAGTAAATTTTACCGGGGGTCGGCGGCAGGGGCGAGGCCGGAAAATGCGATCACGGGAGTAATACCAAGGAGCGCGCCGGCACGCGGCGCCGC
Organism: Pseudomonadota bacterium; assembly: GCA_022567015.1. Taxonomy (GTDB): domain Bacteria; phylum Pseudomonadota; class Alphaproteobacteria; order Rhodospirillales; family 2-02-FULL-58-16; genus JACZQZ01. The sequence goes on along the minus strand of JADFHR010000210.1, from coordinate 3,119 downwards.
CTCCGGCGCAGCCGCATGTGTACAAAGGACCGATTCACCGGGCGTCGTTTCGCCCTCCCGTCACCCGAGGCGTGGCGTGTTGCAAGGGGCCGCCACCGGGGCGGGGGTCGGCGAAAACCGGGGGGCGCTACGAAATCGTGCTTCGCGGGGCGGTCCTATCGACGGCCCCCGGGGCCACGCCGAATCCGTGGTCCAGCGGCGCCTGAAGCGGCGGACACGGGTTTGGGGGTGCGGGTCGGTGTCCCAAATGTGGACAGAACTGTGGGTAAAATGTGCACAGATACACCAAATGCTGTATTTATTTTTGCGTAGGCCACAAAATCTTGTTGCAATTCGTTTGAAAGTGGGTAAGAAAAGAGTTGGGCGTTATGCCCGGCAGATTGGGTCTTCGGACCCTCGTGAAACCTCCCAGTTAAACTTAACCGGGCCTTCGGGCCCGGTTTTTTGCGATAACGGGCCATGGACCCCGTCTCAAGCATTTCCTTGGACCACCGTGGCGGTGGAGCGGAGGCGCCCACGCCGTGCCGCGAATCGGGGCCAAACGGGGTGAGCCGCCGCTTTTGCCGAGGGCTTTACAATTCCAAAAGCCGGGCGGTGGGGGTCACGCTTGGCGGGTGACGACATAGCCGCAGCGCCGGCATTCCATCTTCTCGACGTTGCCGGCGCTGCCGAATCCGAAGGTCCCGCTGATGACGTGATAGTCGTGAAATCCCAGCAGGCACAACAGCTGACCAAGGATCTTTTGAAGACTATCGCTGCTCACGGCTTCTCCGCACTTCGCAAACTGCGCGCCCGCATTCCCGGCCGGCGTGGATCGATGCCGACCCGCGGGCGCATGCCCAATGGTGCGCAATAAGACAAGGACAGGCCGGTTAATGGTTGCAAAGGTAGCACAGGTGTCCGTTGCAGGCCATCCGTGGACGATTCGCTGCTTTTGAACCATTGCTTCCGCGCCCCCAGCACCGATATTCAGTACTGGAGGACCCGGCCGGTTCCGCCCTCCGGCCAGCGCGGATGACCCACGATGATACTCGGCGAAACCCTGCTTCACGCCCTGAAGGACCACGGCGCCCGGGAGGTGTTCGGCATTCCCGGCGATTTCGCCCTGCCCTTTTTCAAGGTCATGGAGGAATCAGGCATCCTGCCCCTGTACACGATCAGCCACGAGCCCGGCGTCGGGTTCGCTGCGGACGCCGCGGCGCGCTTCAACAGCGCCCTCGGGGTCGCCGCCATCACCTATGGCGCCGGCGCCTTCAACATGGTCAACGCGGTGACCGGGGCCTATGCCGAGAAGAGCCCGCTGGTGGTGATTTCCGCCGCCCCCGGCGCGGCGGAGGCGCGCCGCGGTCTGCTCCTCCATCACCAGGGCAAGACGCTGGACTCCCAGTTCCGCGTCTACACCGAGGTCACCTGCGACCAGGCGGTGCTCGACGATCCGGCCCGGGCGCCCGCCGATATCGCCCGGGTATTGCGCAGTTGCCGCGAGTGGTCGCGGCCCGTCTACATCGAGCTGCCCCGGGACATGGTGGCCGCCGAGTGCGGTCCCGTCACCACCCAGCCCCCGTCGCCGGTGGACGACGAGGCGGTGGCCGCCTGCGCCGAGGAGATCCTCGACCGCCTCGGCCGGGCGCGGACGCCGGTGGTCATGGCCGGCGTCGAGCTGCGCCGGTACCGCCTGGAAGACAAGGTGGCGCAGCTTGCGCGCCGCCTCGGCCTGCCGGTGGCGACCAGCTTCATGGGACGTGGCCTTCTTACCGCCCCCGAGGCGCCGTTGATCGGCACCTACATGGGTGTGGCCGGCGACCCCGAGGTGACGGAGATGGTGGAGAACTCGGACGCCCTGCTCCTGCTCGGCGTCATCCTGTCCGATACCAACTTCGGCGTCTCGGCGCGCCACGTCAACATGCGCCGCGTCATCGCCGCCGCCGACCGGGAGGTGCGCCTGGGCTTCCATATCTATCCCAATGTGCCCCTGGCCGACCTGATCGACGCCCTGCTGGCCCGCGTCGGGGAGCGCCAGGAGGCCCTGCCCCAGCCGTGCACCCCGGCGCCGCGCGGCCTTCGGGCCGACGAGGCGCCGATCCTGCCCATCGACATCGCGACCGCCGTCAACGACATGTTCGACGCCCACGGCACCATGCCCATCGCATCGGATGTGGGCGATTGCCTGTTCACGGCCATGGACATCGTCCAGACCCCGATGGTGGCGCCCGGCTATTACGCCACCATGGGCTTCGGCATCCCGGCCGGACTCGGCATCCAGGCCACCACCGGAGAACGGCCGCTGATCCTGGTCGGCGACGGCGCCTTCCAGATGACCGGCTGGGAGCTGGGCAACTGCCGGCGCTACGCCTGGGACCCGGTGGTGATCGTGTTCAACAACGCGAGCTGGGAGATGCTGCGCACCTTCCAGCCGGAAACCCGGTACAACGACCTGGACGAATGGAACTTCACGGCCATCGCCGAGGCCCTCGGCGGGTGCGGCCGGCGGGTCAGGACCCGCCGGGAATTAGGGGATGCGCTGGCGGCGGCGGTCGCCGGGCGCGGCCAATTCCAGCTCATCGAGGTGATGCTGGCCCGCGGCGCCATTTCGCCCGTGCTGGAACGTTACGCCTCGGCCATCCGGCGGCTCAGCGAGCCGGCCCGGAAAGCCGGGGCGGACGCCTGACGCCTGACGCAATCGGCTAGGCCTGTTGGCCTTGATCGCGCTTCTGAATAAGTTTGCGCACGAACCTGACCACTTCGTCGCCGTCCTCGCCCACCATGAGCATGGAGAAGACCCCAACCTGAAGCAGGGCCGCCGCGTAGACGCCGGGGTGGACACCTTCGTCCTGGAACGTTTTCAGTGTGTCGGCCAGGATTTTGTCGGCGCGCGTGAATTCTTCGTCGATTTGATCGCCCATTGGCTTCTCCCCGTGCCGCCTTTTTGTGGATGTTATACCAAGGGGCGCTGATCATGACTCATAGAGATCGCGTAGGCGGCTCGTCGGGCAGGAGGAAAGTTTCAGGCGATGCGGCGCATCGTCAAAACTTTTCGACGCCCTCCGACGGGCCGCATACGCGACCGCAACGGCGGCTTACCAAGGCTTTCGGACGGCGTCGCGCACGCTTCGCGATGC
>JADFHR010000015.1 GCA_022567015.1 Pseudomonadota bacterium | reverse complement strand
CCCGGCTACGATATGCGGGGGACGCCCCCGCGGCCCCCGGCGTCGTCGCGCGCCGCTTGTGGTGCATGCACACCAAGGCGCGACGCGCTCCTAGCCGGAAACCTCGCAACGCCGTCGTATGGGCGCAATTTAGCTGATAAAGGCCACTAGGCGGACATGGCCCGGCCGGGTGCGCCGGCGGACCAGGGTTCAAGCCATCTCCAAATCGGCCGGAATGTCGAGGACCTCCTCGAACTCGGAGATGTTGTCGATTTCCGGACCCATGGCGATGTTCGTCACCCGCTCGGTGATCACCTCGACGATGACGGGAACCCTTTCGGCCCGGGCCTCTCCCTTGGCCCAATCGATGGCGCCGGCGATCTCATCGGGCCGGAACACGCGGATGGCCCGACAGCCGAAGGCCTCGGCCGCTTTCACGTGGTCCACGCCGTAGGCGCCGATCTCGGGGCAATTGATGTTTTCGAAGCCCAGCTGCACCTCGTAATCCATGTCAAAGCCGCGCTCGGCCTGCCGGATCAGACCCAGGTAGGCATTGTTCAAGAGAACGATGACGAACGGCACCTTGTGCTGGGCGGCCACCGCCAGCTCCTCGATGAGGAACTGGAACGAGTAATCGCCGACGATGCCGACGACGTCCGTTTCCGGCTCCGCCAACTTGGCCCCGATGCAGGCGGAAATCTCCCAGCCCAGGGGACCGGCCTGGCCGCAGACCAGGTAGTGGCGCGGCTTGTAGACCCGCTGGAACTGCCCCGACGCGATCTGGTAGAGGCCGATGGCGGTGACGAACCGGGTGTCTTCGTCGAAGGCGGCGTTGATCTCCTGGAACACGCGCTGGGGCTTGATCGGAACGTTGTCGAAGTCCGTGCGCCGGTGCATGACGCGCTTGCGCTCCCGGACCTGGGCGACCCACGCGTCGGGCCGCCGGAGCCGGCCCGCCGCATCCATCTCCCTGGCCACCTCGATGAAGGCTTCGAGCGCGCACCTTGCGTCGGAAACGATGCCGAGGTCGGGACAGAACACGCGGCCGATTTGCGACGGTTCCACGTCCACATGAACAAACCTGCGGCCCTTGGTGTAGACGTCCAGGCTGCCCGTATGGCGGTTGGCCCAGCGATTGCCGATGCCGAGCACGAAGTCGCATTCCAGGAACGTGGCGTTGCCGTAGCGGTGTTGGGTCTGCAGTCCGACCATGCCGGCATTGAGCGGATGGTCATCGGCAATGGCGCCCCAGCCCATGAGCGTGGGAATCACGGGGGTGTTCAGCATTTCGGCCAGCCTTACCAGCAGATCGGACGCCTCGGCGGTGATGATCCCGCCGCCGGCGATGATCACCGGCCTCTCGGCCTCCATCATCATGTCCAGGGCCTTGACGATGGCTTTCCGTTGCGGCCGGGGCCTTATGACCTCGAGCGGGGCGTCGCACTCGGCGTCGTACTCGATCACTTCTTTCTGCACGTCGAGGGGAAGATCGATGTGCACCGGACCCGGGCGCCCCGACCTCATGATCTGGAAAGCCTGCCGAAAAGCCCACGGCACCTGCGCCGCCTCCATCACCATGACCGACCACTTGGTCACCGGACGGGTGATCGCGGCGACGTCGACGGCCTGGAAGTCCTCCTTGTGGAGTTTGTCGCGGGGCGCCTGACCGGTAATGCAGAGAATCGGGGTGCTGTCGGCGAGCGCCGAATACAGCCCGGTCACCATGTTGGTTCCGGCGGGCCCCGACGTTCCGATGCACACGCCGATCTTTCCGCTGGCCCGGTTGTACCCTTCCGCGGCGTGGGTGCCGCCCTCTTCGTGGCGCACCAGGACGTGCTTGATGCCGGAGTTCCTCAACGCGTCGTAAAAGGGGAGGATCGCGGCGCCCGGCACGCCGAAGGCCAGGTCGACGCCTTCGCTCTGCAGGATCTTCACTGCGGCTTCCATCGCGGTCATTTTCGGCATGTGATCCCCTCCCGTATTCGGTGCCCCGGCCGGACAGACGGGATTATGGGGCGGCCGAGAACGGTCGTCAATATATTTTCAAAAATGACTTCCACTATATGAAAATACATTAAAAAGTATGTGTTATTTCAATGGATTCTATAAAAATGCATGTTTGAGATGCTATTTTGAAATTCGTTGACGGACGGGCCGGTTCCGGCCTCGGTCCGACCTCGGTCCGGCGTCGACGGGCACCCGGCCGCCGCCTTTATGTGTTGTATCGGATCGGCCCGAGGCCGTATAAATCCCCGTTGCGGCTTCGGCCTGACTGTCCCTCCAACCCACGAGCCCCGTCGGTGGGCCGGGCGGAAACCCTGTTCCACGGATTTACCGATGCGGCGCAAATCGAAATCGCCCAAACGACCCCACGCCGGTACCGGCTTCGTGAAATCGCTCGACAAGGCGATGACCCTGCTTGAGCGGCTCGGGGAGGCGGACAGCGCTCTCACCATGTCGGACCTGGCCCAGCGCGCCGGCCTGCCGCTGCCGACCGCGCATCGCCTGCTGACGACGCTGGAGCGGCGCCGTTTCGTCCAGTTCGACAACGAACAGGGCCTGTGGTCCATCGGCGTGCAGGCCTTCGTCGTGGGCAACGCCTTCCTGCCGCGACGGAACCTCATTCGCCAGGCGCTGACGATCATGCGCGACCTCATGGAACAGTCGGGCGAAACCACGAACCTTGCCGTGGAGTCCGACGGCGAGGCCGTGTTCCTCGCCCATGTCGAATGCCACGACATGATGCGGGCCTCTTCCCGGCCCGGGGCGCGCGTGGCCCTGTACTGTTCCGGCGTCGGCAAGGCGCTGTTGTCGGCCATGTCGGAAGACGACATCACGCGCATCCTTCACGAACGCGGCCTGCAGCGGATTACGCCCAACACCATCGTTTCACCCGAGAAAATGCGTGCCGATTTGGCTGAGAGCCGGCTTCGCGGGTATGCGTTCGATAACGAAGAACATGCCCCCGGGGTGCGCTGCGTGGCGTCGCCCATCTTCGATGAAAGCGGGCACGTGCTGGCCGCGATCTCCCTTTCGGGCCCCACGGCCCGCATCACCGATGACCGGATTCCCGTGCTCGGCGCCTCGGTTGCCCGCGCCGCGAGCCGGATTACCGCCGACCTGGGCGGCGAGGTGGACGAGAGGCTTTTGGCCGAGACATAGGGTCTGGCCGTGGCGCCGGACCGCGCCGCCGGGGCGTCTCATCGGCGACGGGCTTCACGCCGCTTTGCGCGACCCCGCCCGAAGGGCCTTCAGGTGACCTTTTCCAGGGCGTCTTCGACCGCGTCCAGAACCTCGTCGATGTTGACGGGTTTGGTGAGGTATCTGTGGAAACCCGCCTTGGCGCCCATTGCCCTCCGACGGGCCGCCTACGCGACCGCAACGGCGGCTTACCAAGGTGCGGACGGCGTCGCGCACGCTTTGCGATGCCCCGCATCGCCACGCCACACTAACCGAAAACCTTGGTAAGCCGGCTCGTCGGGTCATGATCAGCGCCCCTTGGCATTAATCCCTGACCTCGTGCCCATGTGGCGGACCGCGCGGCCGCCGTAATGCATTGAAACAGAAATGGAAAATACCATAAAAACAAAAAGAATCAAATTTAAGTAAAATTTTAAAGAAAATTTTAAATAATACAGGTATAAACTAAACATTTATTGACATTAGTTGTGCGATGTATTACGCTTTTCCTATGAAAAAGTGGTTCCGACAGTGCGAGGTCAAAGAGGTCGGGGTTCACCGTAGCGAAGCCGGTAGTGTGACGGCCTACTCCGCCTTCTTCACCGTCTTCGCCATCGGCGTCGGGGCGCTGGCGCTCGACGTGGGGCGGATGACGGTCTTGGGCTCGCAGATGCAGAACCGGGCCGACGCCAGCGCCATGGCGGCCGCCGTCCATCTGGACGGCCGGTCGGGCGCCCAGACGCGGGCCACGGCCGTGGCCATGAACGCCATGGGCCAGATGAGCGGCATTTCCGGCGACGGGCAGGATCTCAACGTCCAGACAGTCAATTTCTACAGCGAGTACGGCGCGACCACGGTTGCCGCGAAGGGCGACGAGGACAGCAGGTTCGTCGAGGTGATCCTGGAACCGCGACGGGTCGACTTTTTTCTCGAGCCGGTTGTCAATCCCTCCGGCGGCCCGCACTACAAGAATCTCGCCGCGCGGGCCGTGGCCGGGGCGAAACCGTTTATCTGCGCAGTGCCGCCGCTCATGATCTGCGATCTGGGCGAGGCGGATCCCACCATGGGCCTGGCGCTGAAGTCCAACATCGGCCGGCAGATCATGCTTAAGATGCCGCCCGGCAACAACGCCACCTGGGGCCCCGGCAACTACGGCCTGCTGGCCCTGCCCGACGGCAGCAGCGGCGCCGACGATATCGGGAACGCCCTCGCGTCGGTGGTACCGGCGGACTGTTATTCCACCGAGGTGTCGACGGCGACCGGCGTGAAGACGAACAAGGTCAAGGACGGCATCAACGCCCGTTTCGACCTGCCCGGCGGCCTGCCCTATCCCGCGCCCGATGTCATCAACTACCCAAAGGATGTCGAAATGAAGGGCGATCCCAAGGTGATGATGGGGTCGGGGGACTGGGATATCGACGCCTACTGGGCGGCGAAGCACGGGGGTTCCGTCCCCATGGAACTGCAGCAGGGGGTGCGGAGTGCGTCGCGCTACCAGGTCTATCTGTACGAGCAGGGGCTGGAGTTTGGCCGCAGCGACACCGACGGGCAGACGATCTACCCGGTCAATGGCGCCATGCCGGCGGGGTACACCTTGGTCTCTCCTGCCGGGCCGAGCATCCCCGTGGATCCCCTTAATCCCGACGACCCAGACTACGACGGCGTGCCCAGCCAGACCGTTGCCGCCAACGGATACGCGCGGCGTCTGATGCAGGTCGCGGTGCTCCAGTGCATCGCCGAGGGGGTCAGTGGCAGCTACGCCTACCCGACCAACGGCAATTTCCTGGAAATCTTTATTACCCAGTCGGTGAAGTCTAAGGCCATCTATGGCGAGATCGTCAGCCCCCTGAGCCCGTCGAATGATCCGGACTTCCATGCCAATGTTAAGCTCATTAATTAGGTTGACCCGGGATGGACGCGGCAACGCGGTGGTGGAGTTCGCCTTGGTTTTGCCGCTGCTTTTGCTGCTTTTTGCCGGGATAAGCGAGATCGGCCGGGCCTACTACCAGGCCAACGCGGTGGAGAAGGGCTTGCGGGCCGGCGCCCTGTTTGCGGGACGCAACGACTTTCCCTTGACGGCCCAGGTCAGGACCATGGTCGCCAACCTGGTCAAGACGGGCACCCTGGACGGCTCCGGCCCGTACCTGGTTTCCGGGTGGGCCGACGTCAATGCGGACCTGAACATCGACGACACCCTCACTTTCCCCGTCGACGCCACGACGACGATCCCGGTGGTCCGCGTGACCGCCACCGTTCCCTTTGATCCGCTGATACCCGGCATGTTGACCTTGGTCGGGCTTGGCGACGTCACCATCCAGTTGAGCCATGAGCAGGCATATGTCGGTAATTAGGTTCCCCCGCCGCCTTCGGCGCGACGACCGCGGCGAAGCCATCGTCGGCTTCGCATTCGTCATGCCGGTGCTGGTGCTCCTTTCCCTCGCCATTTTCGAGTTCGGCCTGGTGATATTCGATTTCCACCGGGCCGGCGAGGCGACGCGGCGGGCGGTGCGCCTGCTGGCGATCGCTAACCCCGTGGCCGACGTCAGCAGCTTTGCCGCCGGCTCGGCCATCCAGTGCACGTCCTCGGGCGGCAGCGTCTCGTGCAGCGGCAGCGCCGCGGCCGACGCCGGCGTGTTCGACGCCATGGTCTTGAATATGCAGGAAATCCTGCCCGCTATCGGTCCTGAGAACGTGGAGATCGAGTACACCGACAGCAGCGTCGGCGATCCCACCACGCCGGGCGGCATCATCCCCCTGGTCACGGTGAAACTGGTCAACCTGACCCACGCCTTCTTCATCGTGCAGCTCATTCCCGGCATGCCCCAGGAACTCACCTTTCCACCGTTCACTTCGAACCTGCTGGCGGCCGGGCTGGGGCCGACGGCGCCCTGAGGCGCGCCATGGGGCGTGAAGGCGGCGCGGTCACCCCCCGTTGCAGGCGGCGAGAAACCCGCGGAAGCGCTCATCCATGAGGCCGCACCCGTTGGCCACCTGGGGCAGGTTGAAATCGCCGCCGATGTTCATTTCCAAAAGGACGGGCCCGCTTGCGCACATGGCCACATCCCATGCCTGAAGGCGCAGTTTCGGGAAAGCGGAGGCGCCGGTCAGGCACAGGTCGGTGAGCCTTTTCCAGTCGGGGAGGATCAGGCCCTGCACCGGCTTCGATGAATCGGGGTGCACCTGCACCTCCACCTGATCGGGGCCCGTGCCCTGGACCACCCGGTGCACCCGCCCGCTTTCGATGGCCACAGCCGCGAGCATGTTGCCCGGCCGCCAGAAGTTGTCGGCGACGTTGTCGCCGGCCGGGATCTTCCACAGGGCATGGAGGATTTCGGGGCCGCGGTCGGTGAGCGCCACGATGATGCGGGCCGTGGAGATGCGATCCCCGCAGACCTCCTCGATGACCGGGTGGGGCATGAGCAGTTCCTGGAAGAGGTACCCGTCCTTGTCGAAGGGCGCGATTTCATCGGCACACTGCTGGACGGGGATCGCTTTTCCGTTGGCGAGGACAAGGCTGTCGCGGGCGGCATCGTATTCCCTGACCGCGGCGGCTCCGACGCTGTACATGCCGGTGACCGGCTTGGAGAAGAAGGGATAGTGCATGCCCGTGCGCAGGAAGTCCGTCAGCGCATCGCGGCCCCTCAGGGCGGGCGCGGTGCCGAAGGTCCGGAAACCGTGGTAAATGGCGTAGATCTCGGGCGTCGGCAGGGAGAGCCCCTCCAACGCGGCGGCGAACATCAGTTTGTCGTGGGCGACGGCCAGCCAATCCAGGGCGTTGCACTGGAAAAATATCTTGTTCTGCGCGTTCCTGCCGACAAACGCCCTTTTGTCGGCGAACGAGAAGCGGTCGTCGTCATAGAGCCTGAAGTAGTAATATTCGGCCGGCTGTATCTTGCGGGGACCGAACGCAAGCATCGCCATCTCCGAAATCTGCGAGAACAGGGACTTGCCGTATTCCTTTTTGGCGATGACCATGCACCGTGCCACATCGGGCATCGGTTCCGTCTTTTGGGTGTCGAGAAAGCCGGTTGCCTTGGACATCGAAACTGCTCCAAACATGCCGTGGGTTTACCGCCGGGCCCGCCGCGCCGGGCGCGGGCGGCCACGGAAGCGAGCCGCCGTTCCCGGATATCCCTCCGGTCCGCCACCCCGGAGCGGGGCAGGGGCCGAGGGGTTTATTGCGACAGGCGCAGCTCGGGGTTGCCCACCTCGCGGAAGACCTGTTGCAGGGTGTCGGCGTCGCCGGTGTTGAGGAACAAACTGTACCCGCCGGCAAGCCCGGCGGCGTCCAGCGCCGACGACAGGCGCGACTTCACAGGATAGGCGCCGGCGGTGTCGGTGGCGACGCCGAGGACGCCGATCAGGGGGATGATGGCGAAGGCCAGGAACACGGCGACGGGGCCCCGGCGGTCGAGGCGCAGGCGCCTCCCGGCGCGTAGGATCGCGTTCCAAAACCCGGCGTCGGCCAGGGATTGGGCGGGTCATGGCCGTACCTCCAGCAGCAAGCAAAGATACATGACCCACTATAGTAAATAAGAAGATAGAGCCAATAATTTTTATTTATTTTAAAATATTATAAATATTGAAAAAATATTTACTTACTACTTTATTAAATTTGTACGGTCATCCATCGATGCCCATGGCGCCGGGTTTCTCCTCGACTCGTGGACATTTGCTGGCGGCGCGACCGCGCCTGGGGTGGGGATGGCGCCGCGCCGGGACGAAGGCGGACGCGCCGCTACTTGGACAGGCACAGCCGGGAAAGGTGGTCGGCCATCTGGCGGAACACCTGTCGCAGGGTGTCGGCGTCGGGGGAGAAGAAATAGTAAGGCGAGCCGGGCCCCCTTGGCCACCGTTTGCGGGAGGGCCCGCAGGCGGCTGCCGCTGTTGGAGAACTGGATGACGTACAGGTCGCCGCGAAGGCGCCATGCGGCCCGTGTGATGCCGTTCCAGATCCTGTCGATGCGCCTTCCATTTGCCTTACCTACCTCAACGCTTTGTACAAATCGGTCAAAGACGATAATTACGACGATAATTGCACTATTTTTTTTGAGAAAAAACAATAAATAACTATTTAGTTAAACTAATATAAAAAGTTCTCTTAATGCGTACCAATTTTTAATGAACTTTTATTAAAAGTTCATCTGTACGGCCGGCGCCGCTCGGCGGGGCGTGGATGGGCCTGCCGGTGGTGCGGGCGGTGTGAAAAGGGACAATCGGCGCCGGCGATTTTAGTAAAATTTTATGTAAATTATATTAAAACTCGTGGGAAATTTTTCTAAAATAAATAATGAAATTGTATAAAAGGTAATAAAAATCCAGAAATGAAATAATAGAAAATAAAAAGTTTGACATGACACACCGTAATTCTCTATTTTATATGTATTGAAGCCACGCAAAGCGCATGGTGCCTGATCAATAAGGTTGAGATAGCGGTGTTTACCCTCGTGTGCCTCCCGTGGACGTGATGTCCAGTCTTCGGGCCAGCTTTGCGGGAGGCGGTTGAAAAGCCGCCTCCCGGGCCCGAAGGAGGGAGACAAGACAAGGAGAGGAAAACGGCAACAGATACGTTTGCGTGACGATTCGACCCCAGGACCCCGATGTTTCGTCCCCTAGCGATCGATGGCATTGGCGTAACGGTGCGAATCGATAGCGATCGGAAAAGGAGGTAGTTATGAGGATCGATATCCTGAAGAAGTTCCGCAAGGACGAGTCGGGTGCCACGGCTATCGAGTATGGCTTGATCGCCGCCCTGGTGTCCGTTGCTGCGATCGGTGCGTTGACCGCCATGGGTAATTCGCTGAACCAGATGTTCACGACGGTCTCCAGCGCGCTGAGTGCTGCGGTCGGTGGGTAAACCGGTCGCCGCACGTCACTTCTGCGTTTCTCCCGTGGACGTAATGTCCACTCTTCGGGCCAGCTTTGCGGGAGGCGGTCAAATGACCGTCTTCCAAGCCCGAAGGGGGAGTAACGGAACCTGATAACGGGAGCAAATAAGCACCAAGACGACACTGTAGCCCCAACCCCAATACCCCGAGGCCCCAATGCTACAATTCTTGTCAGTCGATAACGTTATCATCACGGTGTTCCTGGGCCTTTTGGCCCTGGCGGCGTACTTTGACGTGCGCGAGTACCGGATTCCCAACCGGTTGAGCCTGTTCATCGCCGCCCTCTATCCCGTTCACGTCGCGGCCAGCGCGCAGCCCGTCGACTGGGTGGGCGGCCTGGTCGTGGCCGCGACCGCCCTGGCCGTCCTGTCGGCGCTCTATGCGTTCCGGGCCGTGGGCGGCGGCGACGTCAAGCTGATAACGGTCACCGCGATGTGGGCCGGCCCCGCCGCGATGGCCGAATTCCTGGTGATCACCACCGTCGCCGGCGCCCTGTTGGCGCTGCTTATGATTTCATCGGCGCGCTTTGGCTTCGCCGTTGGGCTGGCGGGCATAGGCCGGCGGGGCACAAAAGACATGCTGCTCAAAGAGGCCCTGCCTTACGGGGTCGCCATCGCGGCCGGCGGTTTTTTCGTCGGCGGCCTGTTGCTGATCCGCTGAGCCGGCGAAGAGGAGTACGGTACAATGACCCTGCGCAGCATACTCTTGCTCATATTCGCTCTGGTGGCCGCCGGGCTCACGGCCGTCTACGCCCGCAACTGGATCGCCACCGAACGCGCCGACTTCATGGCCTCGATTCCCGAGGAGGCGCCGGCGGCTCCGGCGACCCTCGTTCTCGTCGCCAAGGTAGACCTGCCGGCCGGGACCTTCGTCAAGCCCGCCAAAATGAAATGGCAGGCGTGGCCCGAGGACGGCCTGATCGAAGAGTATTGGATCCAGGGCGAGCGGGAAATGAAGGAGCTGGAGGGCGCCGTGGTCCGCCTCCTTATCTCCGCCGGTCAGCCGATCACGGATTCGCGGGTGGTCCATCCCGGCGACCGCGGGTTCCTGGCCGCCGTGCTCAACCCCGGGATGCGCGGCGTGTCGGTTCCCGTGAACGCCACTTCGGGCATTGCCGGATTCGTGTTCCCGGGCGACTGGGTGGACCTCATCCTCACCATCCGCGTGAACGTCAAGGACGAGGCAGGCGGCAACAACGAAACCCGCTATTTCAGCGAGACCCTGCTCACCGACGTGAGAGTCCTGGCGGTAGACCAGAACATCGAAAACGAGAAGGGCGAAGTCAACGTCGCCAAGACGGCGACCCTGGAGGTCACCGCCAAGCAGGCCGAAATGGTCGCCATCGCGCTCGAGATGGGGTCGATATCGCTCAGCCTCCACAGCCTGGCGCGTGAGCAGGACAGCTTCTCCCGGCTGGCCCGGGACATCGGCGCCGATCCTGGGGAGACGACCGAAGCGCGCAGCTACACCACCGACTACGACATCTATTACATGCTCGGCGACCCGAACGGGTTGGTGAGAAAGGGTGGGCACAAAAAAAATAAAACGATCAACGTACTGCACGGCGAAAAGGCCGATACGGTCAAGTTCTAAGGGGAAAGACCATGAACGCACTTCTTGCACGGCTCCGCGTCCGCCTGGTCCGGCTGGTGCTGGCCTGCATCCTTGGCCTGGGCCTGACGGCGGGCATGGCGACGCCGCTTAGCCCGGCGGGCGCCGTCGAATTCGTGACCAGCACCGGCGCCTTGCAACTGGAGGTCAACAAGGGACGCCTGGTGCGCCTGGACCGCCCGGCCGGCACGGTCTTCATCGCCGACCCCGAGATCGCCGACATCCAGGTCAAATCCCCCAGCTTGGTCTATCTGATGGGCAAGAAGCCCGGCGAGACCACTCTCTACGCGGTGGACGAGGGCGAGAACGTTCTGGCCAGCGTCGCCATCAGGGTAACCGTCAACCTGAGCCGCCTGCGCGACGCCATCCGCGCGCTGGACCCGCGGAGCGACGTCAAGGTCACCAGCATCGACGACACCCTGGTTCTCGAGGGCGTCGTCCGGTCGGCCTCGATTGCCGAAGACGTGCGCCGCCTGGCCGTGCGCATCGCCGGCGACGAGGAAGCGGTCATCAACCGGCTGGGCGTCGACGCACCCAACCAAGTCAACCTGCGCGTCCGCATCGCCGAGGTCACCCGCGGCGTGGACAAGCAGCTGGGCTTCAACTGGCAAGTCCTCGGCACGTTGGGCGGTTTGTCCCTCGGCCTGGCGACGACCAACCCCTTCACCGGCGCCGTCGGCATCCTCAACAGCCTGGGCAACCTGACACAGGGCGCCAGCGCCGTCTTCGACGCCAAGGGTTGGGACTTCAACGCCGTCATCGACGCCCTCGAGGAGGAAGGGCTGGTGACCATCCTGGCCGAGCCCAATCTCACCGCCCTCAGCGGCGAAACCGCCAGCTTCCTGGCCGGCGGCGAGTTCCCCATCCTGGTGCCCGAAGGCAACGACCGGGTGACCATCGAGTTCAAGAAGTTCGGCGTCTCCCTGGCCTTCACGCCGACCATCATCGGGGAGAACAGGATCAACCTGCACGTGCGCCCCGAGGTCAGCCAGCTGTCGAGCAAAAACTCGGTCACGCTGAACAACTTTGTCGTGCCTGCGTTGATCGTCCGGCGCGCCGAGACCACGGTGGAATTGGGCAGCGGGCAGAGCTTCGCCATCGCCGGCCTGCTGCAGAACAACGTCACCCACGATATCCGCAAGTTCCCCTTCCTCGGCGATATTCCGGTGCTCGGGGCCCTGTTCCGCTCCGACCGCTTCCAGCGGGACGAGAGCGAACTGGTGATCATCGTCACCCCCTACATCGTCCGTCCGGCGTCCCGAACGCGGCTGGCGGCGCCGACCGACGGCTTCGTGCCGCCCCATGACATCGAGCGTCTTATCACCGGGGGCACCCACAGGCGCAATCCCGTTGCCGGCAAGCCCCGGACCGTGGACGGCAGCGGCAAGGCGCTGATCGGGCCCGTCGGGTTTCAACTGAATTAACGGGAGAGTGCCATGATTTGCGGACCCCGGATGATCCGGAAGTTCCTCATCACGTCCTTGGTCGGCGGGGCGTTGATGGTTTCGGGCTGTGCCGAGACCGCCACCGCGGTCGTATTGGGTACCGGCGTGTACTATGCCGCCAACCCCGATCAGCTGCCCCTTGAGGACTTTTCCGACGTGCCCGAGGCGCGCGAGCCGCGGGCCGACCTGGTCCAGTACGGCCACGACGTCGCCTTTGCCGCCGGCGAGGCGCGGCTGACCAACGGCCAGCGCCAGCGCCTCGACGCCTTCCTGGCCCGCCTCGAATCCGGCTACGGGGATAGGTTCTACGTGGTCGCGGGACGGGGCCGCAAGGGCGAGCCGAAGCAGGCGGCGGCGCGGCTCGGCGAACGCCGCCGCCAGGCGGTAATGGCGTTCCTGGAGCTTCGCAGGCTGCGCGTCCTGCCGCTGCGCATCGAATTCGGGATCGACGCGCCGGTCCGCGGGGCCGTGAAAGTGATCGTGCGGCGCTACGTGGTCACCGTGCCCGGGTGTCCCGATTGGACCGGGCGGCCGGGAATCAGCTACGGCAACACCCCATCGAGCAACTTCGGCTGCGCCACCGCCATCAACCTGGGACTCATGGTGGCCGATCCCGGAGACATCGTGGCCGGACGCCATCCCGGCCTCATGGACGGCGAGTTCATCGCCCGCTCCATCGAGCGCTACCGCAAGGGCGAAACCACACCCCTCAAGGGCGACGATGCGACCATCGCCGATGTCGAACTAAATATTGGCGAAGCGGCGCCGGGGGAATAGCCATGGCAGAGCAAGCACTTAAATCATCCGTACAAAAGGGCGAACGCCTCCCGTTCATGGCCTTTGTCCTTGACGATGCCACGCGCGCCGCCCTTGTCCGCGTCGCCGAGGAACAGGGCTGGTCCGAGGGCGAGGTGCTGGAGGGTGGCGTGCGCGAGGCCATTGACGCCCTTGCCGGCGTTTCCACGCCCCAGGTGCTGGTGATCGATCTCTCCAATTCCAACGATCCCCTTGACGACATCGGCGCGCTGGCGGAGGTCTGCGACTCGGGCACGCGCGTCATCGCACTGGGGAATATCAACGACGTCAACCTGTTCCGCAACCTTGTCGCCCTCGGCGTCCAGGACTACCTGCTCAAGCCGGTGACGGCGGAAGCCTTGAACACGCTCGTCATCAAGGTGGCCGAGGAGCCCGCCGCGGCGGAGCCCGAGGAGGCCGGGGTCGGCCGGCTGATCGCCGTAATCGGCGCCCGCGGCGGCGTCGGCGCCAGCACGATTGCCGTCAACACCGCCTGGTTGATGGCCCACGAGCAGAAACTGCGGGTGGCCATCGTCGATCTGGATCTCTATTTCGGCACCGTGGCGCTGTCGCTCGATCTGGAACCGGGGCGCGGCTTCCGCGAAGCCCTGGAAAACCCCAACCGCATCGACGGCCTGTTTATCGAGCGCGCCCTGGTGCGCGAGAGCGACAACCTGTTCATCCTGGGCGCCGAGGAAGCCCTGGAGAACACTTTCAGTTTCGATCCGGCGGCGGTCGAACTGCTGATCGAGAAGCTGCGCTGCGACTTCGATTGCGTCATCGTGGACTTCCCGCGCGCCGTGGTCACGGCCAACGCCTATATTTTGTCGGCGGCCTCGGCCGTGGCGGTGGTGTCCGACGCCTCGCTCGCCGGAATGCGCGACACCCTTAGGCTGGTCGCCTTCATCAAGAAGGTGACGTCGACGGCGGCCGTCAAGGTCGTCGTCAATCGATTCGGCGCGGCCAAGAAGGGCGAGCTGTCGAAGGAGGATTTCGAGCGCGGCGCCGGGCTGAAAATAGACCACATGATTCCGCAGGAAACCGGGGTGGCGGCGATCAGCACGGGCGTCGGCAAGCCGCTGGCGGAGGTCGCCAATCGCAGCCGGCTGGTGACGGCGCTGCGTAAGCTCAGCAGCGAACTTTCCGCCGTCGAGGATGAACCCACAAAGGCTCCCTTCTGGCAGCGCTTTCTGAAACAGA
The DNA here is from genome assembly GCA_022567015.1 of Pseudomonadota bacterium. Classification (GTDB taxonomy): domain Bacteria; phylum Pseudomonadota; class Alphaproteobacteria; order Rhodospirillales; family 2-02-FULL-58-16; genus JACZQZ01. The sequence goes on along the minus strand of JADFHR010000015.1, from coordinate 5,797 downwards.
GTGCATAATGTTCGGTCGCCGCCAGAGCACGGGCGTCGTCTCCCTGAGTGATGAGCGCTCGGCCCGCCGCGGGGCCGGAGAAACGCCGGCGCCGCCTTCGCCCCTGGCCGAGGTGCAGCCGGAGGCGGGGCCCAAGGAGGCGTCCTCGCGGCAGGCGCCGCCCGATGTCCCGCAACCGACGGACGAGACGCCGCCAGGTGGGCCGTCACCGGACGCTCCGGCGCCGGGAGCCACACCACCCCGTGATGACGTCATGGAGACGGTCATGGATCGGGCGCAGGCGCTGATCGCCAAAAAGGTCGATCCGGAAAAGTTGTTGGGGATGCCGCGCGCCGATCTGGCCCAAATGATCGGCGAGGCCGTGGACGAGGTCACCCACGATGAATTCCTCCTGCAGGAGCACGAACAGCGGGACGTGGTCACCGCACTGATCAACGAATTCCTGCTTGCGGCGAAACGCACGGTTTCCCACTTCGAGGTGGCGGCCGATCCGGTGCCGGACTCCAACGGCAACACCATTGCCGCCAGCCGCGACAGCATCGAGGCGGCCAAGGAACGCATCCAGCCGATGCTCATGGAGCGCATCGACGTCGCCAAGGCCTCCGAGTTGCCGCGCAGCGAGCTGGTCGGCCGGCTCGGTGAGATCATCGCCGAGATCCTGGGCGAGGAGAAGATTCACCTCAACCTGCTCGAGCAGCGGGACCTGGTCACCATGCTGCTCAACGACATGCTCGGCCTGGGCCCGCTCGAGCCGCTTCTGGCCCGGGAAGAGATCACCGACATCATGGTCAACGGCCCCAAGCAGGTCTACGTGGAGTGCGCCGGCAAGATGCAACTGTCCGACGTCACCTTCCGCGACAACGCCCATGTCATGAACATCGCCACCCGCATCGTGACGCGGATCGGCCGGCGGGTGGACGAGTCGACGCCATTGGTGGACGCCCGGCTTGATGACGGGTCGCGCGTCAACATCATCATTCCGCCGCTGGCCCTGGACGGCCCCACCATCTCGATCCGGAAATTCGCCAAGCAGAAGATCACCCTGGAAATCATGGAGCACCAGAGGAACCTGTCGCCGCAGATGGCCATGGTGCTGAAGATCGCCGCGCGGGTGCGCCTCAACATCCTGATTTCCGGCGGTACGGGCTCGGGCAAGACGACCCTGCTCAACGCCCTGTCGCGCATGATCGACGACGGCGAGAGGATCGTCACCATCGAGGACGCCGCCGAACTGCAGCTCCAGCAGCCCCATGTGGTCCGCCTGGAAACGCGCCCCCCCAACCTGGAGGGGACTGGCGAGATCACCCAGCGGGACCTGGTCAGGAACACCCTGCGCATGCGCCCCGACCGCATCATCCTGGGCGAGATCCGCGCCGGCGAGGCCCTGGACATGCTGCAGGCCATGAACACGGGCCACGACGGCTCCATGTGCACCATCCATGCCAACCGGCCGCGCGAGGCCCTGACCCGGCTGGAAAACATGGTCGCCATGGCGGGCGTGAAACTGCCCAACGACGCGGTGCGCGCCCAGATCGCCGCCGCCGTCAACCTGATCGTCCAGATTTCACGCATGCGCGACGGCATCCGCCGCATCACCCATATCACCGAGGTGGTGGGCATGGAAGGCGACGTGATCACGACCCAGGACTTGTTCACCTTCGAATTCGAAGGCGAGGACGCCGACGGTACCCTGCACGGCTCCTTCACCTCGACGGGCCTGAGGCCCCATTTCCTGCCGCGCGCCCAGTACTACGGTCTCGAACGCGCGCTGATGGACGCCGTGGGTTGAGCGAGGGAGTCTGAATTATGAGTACCGAAATTCTGGTCGTCTTTTTCGGTGTGTTGCTGGTGCTCGGCTGCCTCGGGCTGGCCCTCAGGGGAAGTGTGCTGGGGCCCCAGCGCCATATCCGACGGCGCCTCGAGACCGTCCATCGGCGTCTCGCCGGCGAGGCGCCGGGCGGCACTCGCGGAACGGGGGCGGTCAACAGCGTCCGGCGGGAGGAGAAGGCCAGCAGTATGCCGGTTCTGGACCGCCTCGCCAAACGTTTCCTGCCCCGTCAATCGCTGTTGAGGGCCCGCCTGGCACGGACCGGCCGCAACATCCCCATCGGAACCTATGTCTTCGTCAACGTGATTATGACGCTGGCCATTGCCCTGGTCGCGTTCGTGGTTGCCGGCCTGCCGCCGTTTCTGGCCGCGCTGATCGGCATCATCATCGGTATCGGCATACCCCATTTCGTGATCGGCCAGCTGGCGGGCAACCGCATGAAAAGGTTTACCGCCATCTTTCCCGACGCCATCGACCTCATCGTGCGCGGCCTCAGGTCGGGTCTTCCGGTGGCCGAGTCGATCACCGCCGTGGGCGCCGAGATGGCCGACCCGGTGGGCCACGAGTTCCGCCTCGTCTCCGACAACATCAAGTTCGGCATGCCCCTGGAGGAGGCCCTGTGGGACGTCTCGGTGCGTTTGGATACCCAGGAATTCAAGTTCTTCATCATCAGCCTGTCGGTGCAGCGCGAAACCGGCGGCAACCTGGGTGAAACCCTGGCCAATCTGTCCGAAATCCTGCGCCGGCGCCGGCAGATGAGCCTCAAGGTCAAGGCCATGAGCTCGGAAGCGCGGGCCAGTGCCTACATTCTGGGATCGCTGCCGTTCATCATGTTCGGGATCATCTTCTTGCTCAATCCGGCCTACGAGATGGAGCTGTTCACCGATCCGCGCGGGCGGATGATGCTTGGCGCCGGTTTGATCACCATGTTGGTGGGCATCGCCGTGATGGCAAAAATGGTGAAGTTCGAGATATGAACTTTTTCGATTATCTCCCCGCCGAGCTGTCGCCCGAGAACCTCATTGCCGTGGTCGCCAGCGGCGTCGCCTTCGCCACGGTGTATGCGGTGTGGAACGCGCTGACGGCGCGCGATCCCCTGGGCAGCAGGGCCAAGGCCCTGCGCCAGCACCGGGAAAAGCTGAAGGCCGGGATGACCGCGGCCCGGCGCTCCGAGCGCCGGACGGTGGTCGCCATGGGTATGATGCGCCGCGTCATCCAGCGCTTCAACCTGATGCGCACCCAGCAGGCCACCAAGATCGTCGACCGCCTGGCCGAGGCCGGTTGGCGCTCCAAGGACGCGCTGGTGGCTTTCCTGTTCATGAAAATCTGCCTGCCGTTCGCCTTCGGCGCGGCCGCGGCGTTCGCCATCTACGGGATCGGCATTATCGATGTCCCGCCCCTTTTCCAGCTGCTGTTGGCAATGATGTGCGTTGTCATCGGTGCCTATATGCCCGAGGTGTTCGTGAAAAACGCCATCCAGAAGCGGCGCAAGGTCATCCAGAAAGGGCTGCCCGACACCCTGGACCTTCTGGTCATCTGCGCCGAGGCGGGCCTGGCGCTCGACGCCGCGCTGACCCGCGTATCCCGCGAGATGGAACGCTCCTGCCCGGAGGTGGCCGACGAGTTCAGCCTGACCGCGGTCGAGCTCGGATTCCTGCCCGACCGCAAGCAGGCGCTCAAGAACCTGATCAAACGGGTACGGTTGCCCTCCATCCGCGGGGTCGTGAACACCCTGATGCAGACCGAGAAATACGGGACGCCCCTGTCCCAGGCGCTGCGCGTTCTGGCGACCGAGTACCGCAACGAGCGTATGCTCAAAGCCGAGGAGAAGGCGACAAAACTACCCGCCCTCCTCACCGTGCCGCTCATTGTTTTCATCATGCCGACGCTGTTTATCGTGCTCCTCGGCCCGGCCATACTCCGTGCCATCGACGGGTTGAGTAACTTTTAGGAGCGGTTCCGCTTTTGGGGTGCCAGGTCGTGGATTGGGGTCCGGCGGCCTGGCGGCGCCGGGGGACGGCTGTTGCCGTCCCCCGGCGTTTTTTTGCGCTCCCGATGGGAGAGGGCCTTGGCTGGTATTATGGCGTTCGCGGCGCCCGGCTGTCGCCCCGACAGCGGTATTACGGATTACCGGTATTGGCCGGCGCGGGGACGCCCTTGCCGCGTCGGCGGAAGACGGCGGCGGCCTTGGCGTGGCCGCTCAGTGCGCGCAAGGTTTCGTAATAGGCCAGGTTGTTCCTGACCTCGGCCTCGTCCAGGTCCATGCGGGCGATCTTGGCGGCCTTGGCCGGTTGCCCGGCGAGACCGTACACGAGCGCCAGGTTTTGCCTGTTGCGGACCGTAGCCAGGGGGTCGGCGACGATTTCGCGCAGGATCCGGGCCGCCTCGTCGAAGTCGCCGGCAAGGGCCATGGACAACGCCAGGTTGTTGCGCAGCTTGAGCGTGCTCGGGGCAGACTTCATCGCCGTCCTGTAGTGTTGCTGGGCGGCCTCATGCTCGCCCAACAGATCGCGCGCGATGCCGAGACCGTTGTGGGCCCTGTGATCGGTTGGGTCCAGGGCGATGGCGGCCGTGAACTGATCGGCCGCCGGGCGCGGGCGGTCGAGCGCGAGCAGGGCGTTGCCGAAGCCCCGGCGGGCCTTTCCGTTGGCGGGATCGAGGTTGACCGCCTTGCGGAAAGCCGCCGCCGCCTGGCCGTAGGCGCCGAGGGCAAGGGTGGTTTCGCCGAGGGCGGCGAGGGGACGCGCCGACTTGGGCGCCAGTTCGATGGCGCGGTGGTAGAGCAGCACGGCCGACCTCAGGTCTCCGCCCCGGCGCGTCGTGTTCGCCATGCGCATGATTTGCGCCACGCGGCTGGTGCGGTTTTCCGCGTTGATCTGTGCCGTCGTCGGCACCTGGTCGGCGCACGCCTGGGCCAGTGCGGCCAAGCCCACTCCGGCGGCCATGGCCCAGGCGCGCAACGCGGGCCGCACCCGCATGGTCCGCGTCGGGCGCTTTCCCAATTCCGTCCTCAATGCTCCTCCAGTGGCGTAATCTGACACGGCCGGCGGGCGCCGCGCCAGCGAAATTCCCGGCCGTGGTTTTTCCCCTGTCCGCCGGCCCGTGGTAACCGTTTGCTGTCGCTTGCCGATTTAAAGCAAACCGCTTATAACGTCTCTGACTCAAGGGGGCACTTGGTGTGAAAAAAGAGTATTTAGAGTTAACGCGTCTCATTGAACGCCTGCACCGGCGTTTTCTCGATGTGCTCAGGGCCGAACTCAACCGGATGTCGATCAAGGACATCAACGCGGTTCAGGCCTTGCTTCTCGCCAATATCGGAGAGGAAGAGATCGTCATCCGCGACCTGGTGGAGCGTGGTTACTATCAGGGCTCGAACGTCTCTTACAACATCAAGAAGCTGGTCGACATGGGGTATCTGGAACAGGAGCGGTCGACCCACGATCGCCGCTCCGTGCGCGTCCGCCTGACGGAAAAAGCCATGGGGGTCGTGCGCAGCGTCCGCGAACTTGAGGAAAACAATGCGCTGTCCCTCGCCCGGCAAGAGGTGACCGGCGACGATATCGAAGCGGTCTGTTCGACCCTCCGGCGGGTGGAGCGTACGTGGACGGACTACATCCACTACGGCAAACGCTGACGCTTCGTTTGCGGCGCCTCAGGTGAACCTCGGGGGAACGGGTACCCGGCGGTGCCTTTCCCTTCGACATTCCTTTTCTGTCTCCTGTTCCCGCAGCGCGGGTGCCGGATCGGGGCCGTCGGCGCAGCCGAATTCCTCAGGCCACTAGAGCAAATCAGGATTGACGCGAATCGGCATTGATGATTCGTTGTACCCGCATAATGTTGTAGCCAAATGGATTGGAGGCACGATATGGGGTATGGTCATTCGCTTGATCTTCGCCAACGTATTATCGAAGCGGCGCGGTCTGGGAGTTCGGCTCGAGCGGCGGCGCGTCGGTTCGGGGTGAGTGCGTC
>JADFHR010000209.1 GCA_022567015.1 Pseudomonadota bacterium | reverse complement strand
GCGTATGCGGCCCGTCGGAGGGCGTCGAAAAGTTTTGACGATGCGCCGCATCGCCTGCAACTTTCCTCCTGCCCGACGAGCCGCCTACGCGATCTCTATGAGTCATGATCAGCGCCCCTTGGTATAACCCTGGATCGGCGGGGCGCCGGGGGCGACGCGCATGGCGCGGATCTCCTTGAGCGAGGCGGCGAGTTCGGACCGCCCGGTGACCGGGAGGGAACAGAAGGTGCCGATGCACACGTAGGCGGTGGGCATGCCATCGATCTGTCCCTTGCCCTTGGCCGGGTGGGATTGCGGGAGCGCCTCGCCGGGCGCGATCACGTCGACGGCGCGCCCCGGCAGGCTGGTCCGCCAGACCTCTTCCAGGAGCGCATCGGTGGCGGGCTCGCCCCGCTTTCCGACGACCACCACCTGCACGGCGCCAAGCAAGGTGTCGGCGGCGCCGAGCATTCCCCCGTACGAAAGGGGGTCTTCCTGGGCGGCGCCGAAGAACAGGCCGATGGTGCGCTCGGAGCGCGCGCGGTACCCGTCGTCCCCGGTCAGGTAGTAAAGGCGGGCCAGGACATCGGCGACGACGGCGTTGCCGGCCGGCATCTGGTCGTCGTATCCCACCTTGATGCGGGGCACGGCCCCGGTGTTGCCCGGGGCGTTCATGAAATAGCCGCCGTCGCCCTCGTCGCGCAGGGACCCGGCCGCCGACATCCATGCCCGCGCACGGTCTAAGTAGCCCGCTTCGCCGGTGATCTCGAACAAGGCCAGCCCGGCCCGCGCCATGTGGGCGTAATCGTCCAGCTTGGCCTCGGGGCCGGCGGTTCCGGCGCTCCACGAGTGCCGCAGACGGCCCTTCGCGCCCAGGGTCACCTCGACGAACGCGAAGGCCCGCCGCGCCGCGTCGATCCACTTCGGCTCACCGAAGGCGGCGCCGGCTTCGGTCAGCGCCGCGATGGCGAGGCCGTTCCAGTCGGCAAGCACCTTGTCGTCCCGCATGGGCCGCGGCCGCCGCGCCCGCCGCGCGTGCAGCCGCCGGCGCGCCGCGTCGAGACGCGCCTCGATGGCGGCCCGGTCCAGCCCCGCCGACTGGGCAAGCTCGGCCGCGGTCACCGTGTTGCGGGTGAGAACGTTGGTTCCCTCCCAGTTTCCTTCCGCCGTGACCCCGTAGGCCCGTTTGAAAAGGTCGCTGTCCGGACCGAGGACGGCGTCGATTTCGCCGGCGCTCCAGACGTAGAAAGCCCCTTCCCGTCCCTCGCTGTCGGAATCGAGCGTCGCCGCGAAGGCGCCGCCGGGAAGGCGCATGTCGTCGAACAGGAAGCGGACGGATTGGCGGACCCGGGCGGCGAGCAGCGGCGATCGCGTTTCGCGCCACACGTCGGTCATCAGCTCGATCATCTGGGCGTTGACGTCCAGCACTTTTTCGAAATGCGGGATGTTCCACGCGGGGTCCGTGGCGTATCTGGCGAAGCCGCCGCCGAGGTGGTCGTAAAGGCCGCCCTGGGCCATGTTCTCGAGACTAAGGGTGACCGCCTGGCGGAAGTCCGGACCGCCGGTGCGCAGATGGGCCCGCCACAGGGCGCCGAGGGCGGGCAGATAGGGAAACTTGGCGCCTCCCTCGAAGCCCCCGTAAAAAGAATCTATCGACCCCAGCAGGGTGCGGGTGGCCGCTGCGAAAGCGGCCCGCGACACCTCGCCTTCCTGTCCCTCGGAGGCGCGCGCCAGGGCCGCCGAAACCTCCGCCGCCCGCTCGGCCAGGTCCGCGGGGAATTCGCGGTAGGCCTCGAAAATGACCGTGAGGAACTCGGTGAAGGCGGGCATGCCGAGGCGCCGCACCGGCGGGAAATAGGTGCCGCCGAATACCGGTTTGCCGTCGGGCATCAGAACGATGTTCAGGGGCCATCCGGTCGGCACCCCCATGGTCGCCGCCGCCAACTGGTAGGTGGCGTCCACGTCCGGGTGCTCTTCGCGGTCCAGGAGCACGTTGACGAAGCGGGAATTCATCAAGCGGGCGGTTTCCTCGTCGGCGAAATTCTCCCGCTGCATGACGTGGCACCAGTGGCACGCCGTATAGCCGATGGAGAGGAAGATCAGCCTGCCCGACGCCTCGGCCTCGGCAAGGGCCGCCCGACCCCACGGCCGCCAGTGCACCGGGTCCGCCTCGTGCAAACGCAGATAGGGACTCGCGGCGCCGCCGAGACAGTTGGCGGCGGGCGACGCAGGCCGCCCTGCGGAGGAGCCCTGGTAATCCGCATACGTGCATTGGGGCGGGCCCGCGGCGTCCGTGGCGCGGACGTCCTTCCCCGCCGCGCCGGCGCTCCCGGCGAGGAGCACGGCGAGCAACGGCCACAGGTTCAACAGCCGTCCCATCACCCCCTTTCTATAGCAAACCCTCGTCAATTAAGAAACGCGTGATATGTTGGGCCGGTACGGGTGTTGACGCGAAAGGCTGCGTGGGGTTTACCGGGGGATGCACGTCGATCTGTTCATGGAGTTTGCCTCGCCGCCGGCCGGCGGGCGCGGCGCGAGGGACGTTTTCGAGGACGGCCTGGCCCTGGCGCGCGCCGCCGACGCGGCGGGACTGGGCGCCGTCTGGCTCGCCGAGCACCACTTCCTGGGGGATTACTGCAACGCCGCCGCGCCCGACATGCTGCTCGCGGCCATGGCCCGGGAAACCGAACGCATCAAGCTCGGTTTCGCCATCCTGCCCCTGCCCATCCACGACCCGGTCCGCGTCGCCGAGCGGTTGGCCACCCTCGACCTGTTGTCCGGCGGCCGGGTCCTGTGGGGGGTCGGGCGCGGCGTCACGGTGACCGAACTGGAAGGCTTCGGCATCGAGCCGGCGGAGAGCCGCGCCGTGTTCCGCCAGCGGTTCACCGAGCTCAAGGCCATACTGGACACCGGCACCTGGGTGCGCGGCGGCAAGGCCTTCGAGCTGCGCCCGCGCCCCGGTCCGGGTCTCGGCACCGGCTGGCTCGCTTCGGTGAGCCCCGAAAGTTTCGACCTGGCCGCCGAGCTGGGGCTCAACGTGATGACCGGGCCGTTCAAGCCGTGGCCCCTGGTCAAGGCGGATCTGCGGCGCTACCGCCGTCTCAGCCCGCACGGGAAAACGTCGTTCACCCTGGCCGTCTACTGCGCCGACGACCGCGCCGCCGCGCGCCGCCGCGCCGGGCCCGGACTGCTCTGGGCCTACCGCAAGATCTTCGAGATCGCCCGGCCCCTGTTGACCCGGCAGCTGGCGGGCTACGAGGATTACCGCAAACTGGGCTGGCTGGCGCCGCTCCTCGACAAGACCTTGAGCGTGGCCGTCCTGGAAGCCATGGGGCTGGCCGCCGTGGGCGATCCGGCGCATGTCCGCCGCCGCCTGGCGGCGCTGAAGGCGAGCGGCCTGGACCGGGTAAGCCTGGTCATCGGCGGCGGCGACCTGAGCGTCGCCGAGACCACCCGGTGCGTGGACCTGCTCGCCGAACAGGTCCTGCCGGCGCTGGCCGACGCGCCGGACGTGGCGGCGCGGAGGGTGTCCGCATGAGCGCCGCGCTGGACCGGCTTGGAAGCGCCCCGTACCGCGATCCCGTCGCCGCCATCGACTGGAGCGCCGCCGATCCGGCGCTGCCGTGGCTGCCGCCGCGCATGTTGAGCCTGGCCGGGCTCGAGGCCCAGGCGCAGATGTCCGCCGATACCGTGGTGCGCTTCAGCCGCGTCGAATTCGCCCGCCTGTGCGCCGCCGGCCTGTGGCTGGAGGGCCTGCTGATCAGCCGCGTCACGTGCGGCGGCTTCCTCGCCGCCTCGACGGACGAGGCACGGATCATGCTCAGGGAGGTGCGCGAGGAATCCGGCCACAGCCTGATGTTCCTGGAGATGATCGACCGTGCCGGGCTGTCCGGCGTGCCGCTTCTGGGGTCCACCGGACTGCTGACCTGGGTCGCGCACCGTCTCGATGCCGGGGACGCCGAGTTCTGGGCCATGGTGTATGTCGGGGAGTCCGTGACCGACACCTTCGCGGTTCGCGCGCTCCGCCACGCGCGGGAGGCCGGCGCCGCCATCTGTCCGGTCGCCCGCCAGGTGTTGTCGCTCCACCATCGGGACGAGGCGCGCCACATCGCCGCCGCCCGGGAGTTTCTGGAGGTGCGCGTCGCCGCGATGACGCCGCTCCGCCGGCGCCTCTTCTCGGCGACCCTGCGCTTCCTGTTGGGGCGGTTCCTGCGCGCCACCCTCTACCCCACCGCGGCCAGCCTCCGGGGGCTCGGCCTCGCCCAACCGGAACGGGCGGCCCGCGCCGCCCGGACCTGCCCCGAGCGCCGCCGTCTGGCCCGGGCCTGCGCCGCGCCGGCGTTGAGGTTCATGGTCCGCAGCGGGCTGTTGCGGGGCCGCGACGGCAGGCAAAAAGCGATTGCGCGCCGGGGGCAAAGCTGACAGTGTAATATATTCGCCTTTTAGAATATGGTAGGGGGGAATGGGCTGGCTGGAGCGAATCACCGGGATCGAGGAGTTGGAGGACGCGGCGTTCGACCCCGCGCTGGTCGCCGAGTGCGAGGCCGCGGCGTCGGCCGTAAGGGGCCGCCCCATCCGTTTTTCCACGCCCACGTTTAAGGAATACACCAGCTCCGAGCTGCAGGGGTGCGGCAAGAACAGCTTCCCGGCGTTTTCCATCACCGCCGGGGGATGCGCGCTGATGTGCGACCACTGCCAGGCCAAGATCCTGGAGCCCATGATCCCGGCCACCAGCCCCGAGATGCTGGACCGCAAGGTGCGCGACCTGATCCAACTGCAGGACCTGCGGGGGTTCCTGCTCTCAAGCGGGTCCAACCGGCGCAACGAAATCCGCTACGGGCCCTACCTTCCGGTCATCGAGAAACTCAAGCGGGACTTCCCCTTCCTCAAGGTGGCCGTGCACACGGCGCTGACCGACGACGCCCGCGCCAAGGCGATGGAGGGCGCCGGGGTGGACACCGCGATGATGGATGTGATCGGCGCCGAGGAGACGATCCGCGACGTCTACCACCTGGACCGCCCGGTGGCGGATTTCGAGGCCACCCTCGGGGCCCTGTGCGCGACCACCATGGAGATCGTGCCCCATATCGTGATCGGCCTGCACTACGGGCGGGTGGTGGGCGAGGACACCGCCCTGGACATCGTCGCCCGCCATCCCGTGCACGCCCTGGTGCTGGTCGTCGTCATGTCCTTCTATGCCGTGCCCGGCACCTTCGCGACGCCCGAGACCGGCGCCGTCGGCCGCATCTTCCTCAACGCCCGCCGGCGCCTGCCCGATCGCCAGGTGTTGCTCGGCTGCGCCCGCCCGCCGGGCATGCACAAAAGGGTCACCGATGCCTATGCGGTGATGGCCGGGCTCGACGGCATCGCCTTTCCGGCCGACGGCGCCGTCGCCGTGGCCCAGGCCATCGGCCGCCCCGCCCACCAGGAACACGCCTGCTGCTCGATCAAGATGGGCGGCCGGCCGGCCGCCGTCCTGCGCTCCCCGCGTGCCGCGTGATGCCGGG
>JADFHR010000208.1 GCA_022567015.1 Pseudomonadota bacterium | reverse complement strand
CTGAGCCCCGGCGCAGTGCGACCAGGGTCGACGGCACCAGGGCCGCCACGGCCGAGAGGCTGAACATCATGTCTTCGGTCATTGGCGAGAGCGCAGCCGCATTTGCCTTCGGGTCCCACCGGCCGTCATCGCCGCCGGTGGCCCGGAAGCGCACAATCGCGCCTGATCTTCCTCTTGGCAAGACCCCTTGGTCAATCCAGGGCCTTCAATCATAATGGGGGCACCCGGCCGATGGGCCGGAATTGGCTGTGCATGATGAGTACGGAATCGCTATGAGCGGGTGCGTGGCCCTGGTCCTCGCCGCCGGACGGGGGCAGCGCTTGGGCGGCGAGGTGCCGAAACAGTACCGGGCGGTGGGCGGGATGCCCATGGTGCGGTGCGCCCTGCTGTCGTTTACCGGGCATGCGCAGGTGGACGCCGTGCGCCCGGTCATCGATCCCGATCATGAGCACCTGTTCGCCGCGGCGGCCGAGGGGCTGGACCTTCTGGAGCCGGTGCACGGCGGCGCCACCCGCCAGGATTCGGTGCGCCTGGGCCTGGAGAGCCTGGCCGGGTCGGCGCCCGAGCGGGTGTTGATCCACGACGCGGCGCGGCCGTTGATCACGGAAGGGCTCATCTCGCGGGTCCTGGCGGCGCTTGACACGGTGCCGGGGGCGATCCCGGCGCTTCCCGTCGGCGATACCCTGAAACGCGGCGCCGGCGCCCTGGTCGTCGGCACCGTGGACCGCGAGAACCTGTGGCGGGCGCAAACCCCCCAGGGCTTCCGCTTTGCCGACATCCTGGCGGCCCATCGCCAGTACGCCGGCGCCGGACTCACCGACGACGCCGCCGTCGCCGAGCGGGCCGGCCTCACCGTGGCCATCGTCGCCGGCGACGAGGATAACGTCAAAGTGACGACCGGCGATGACCTGCGCCGCGTTCAACGGCACTTTGCCGGCGCCGAGACGCGGGTGGGCTTCGGTTTCGACGTGCACCGCTTCGGCCCCGGCGATCATGTCATGCTGTGCGGCGTCCGGGTTCCTTTCGAAGCCGGCCTGGAGGGCCATTCCGATGCCGATGTGGGTCTGCATTCCCTGACCGACGCGCTGCTCGGCGCCATCGCCGCAGAGGACATCGGCAGCCATTTCTCGCCCGACGACCCGGCGTGGCGGGACGAACCCTCGGATACCTTCCTGCGCCGGGCCGGGGAACTCGTCGCCGAAAGCGGCGGCACGATCACCAACCTGGACGTGACCCTGATATGCGAAAAGCCCAGGATCGGTCCCCATCGCGCCGCCATGACGGCCCGCATCGCGGACATACTCGGCCTGTCCGTGGGGCAGGTGAGCGTCAAGGCGACGACGACGGACGAGGTCGGGTTTATCGGCCACGGCGAGGGAATCGCGGCGCAGGCGGTGGCCAGCGTGCGCTTGCCGCTCCACTCGCCGGATGCCCCGTGACATCAGCGCGGAAAGATAGAAATACATGATCTGAAACTCTAAATAAAGTGGTACGGGCGCGCCGGGATGGCGGTGGCACCAAGGCCGTGCCCCGAGTGCCCGCGGAAGGACGGTTCCCTGGTGATGGAAAAGCTGAAGCTCGACGTTGTCGATGTGTTGTTGGTGGACCCGGACCACAATACCCGGCAAAGCATCCGCAACATTCTTTACGACACCGGATTCCGCAAGCTGCGGCTTTGCAGAAGGCTGACGGAACTGCGCGACGCACTGGTCGTTTCCATGCCCGATCTCCTGATTTCCGAGACCGAACTTCCCGATGGCGATTTCTGCGAGCTGATTCGTGCGATCCGGCACCACGAAATCGGGACCAACCCGTTCCTTCCGGTGATCGCGCTGACCGGCAGCCCGACCTCGGACATGGTCAAAAAGGTGATCGAATGCGGGGCCGACTCCCTGCTCGCCAAACCCGTTTCCGCGGCCCAGGTGCTGGAACACCTCGGCATTCTGATCAAGGAACGCAAACGCTTCGTCGTGACCAGCGATTACGTCGGCCCGGACCGGCGCAAGGAAGCCAAGCGGAAAAGCGATTTTCCCATGCTGGAGGTGCCCAACAGCCTGAAAGTGAAGGCCACGGGACAAAAGGAGGAGATGGACGCCGTTCAGCGGGCCATCGACGAGGCCATCGTGGACGTCAACCTGCGCAAGCTGGAACGCCACGCGGTCCAGATCGGCTTTCTCGTGGCTAAGATCGTGCCCGACCTGGAAAAGGGCGTCGTCGATGAACCGGTGCAACAGTTCCTGAAGCGGCTTCGCTATGTGGTCGAGGACAGCCGCCGCCGCATGGTCGGCACGAAATACGACCATGTGTCGGAACTGTGCCAGTCGCTTATCAAGGTCACCACCGACATCCAAGCCGCCGGGGGCAGCCCCGAGAGCAAGGATGTCAAGCTGCTGAACCCGCTGTCGCAGGCCATCCAGGCCGGATTCGGCACCGGCACGGACGCCGCGGCCCGCGACATTTCGATCTCGGTCGGCACAAAGTAATATTTCACTATCAACGTATTATCTGGTTTCCTTGGAAATCCAGTCGAGGAAGTCCTTGTTTCCCCCGGCGATGGGAAGCGCGACCACGCACGGGCATTCATAGCTGTGGAGTTCCTTGACCTTGGCGACCACCTGGTCCACCAGGTCCTGGCGCGTCTTGAGGATCAGGGCCGCCTCGCTGTCTTCCTGTCGGGACCCCTCCCACCAATAGACCGACGTAATCCCGGGAAACACGTTGGCGCACGCGGCGAGCCGGGCCTCCACCAGGGCGCGGCCGATGGTGAGCGCCTCCTCCCGCGAAGCCGCCGTGATGTAGATGGTGGCGAACGTCATGGCCTCCGTCATGGCCTCCCCCTTTCGCGATCCTGCCGATGTTGGCTGCGGGGCTTAATTACAGTACCGAGGGGCCGGAGTCATCGTCTCCTGGGACCGGCGCCGGGCCCCGGCGCTCCAATTTGCGAGGGCGTTCCCTATTTGCGACCCAAATTGCGAATTCGCCGGCCGCCCGGATGGATAGGCCGGGGACCGCCGGCCCGATCCAAGCGGGTACGGACGGCCCGGCGAAATCCATGTCCGGGACAGGGCCGGGCCGGGACGGGCTTCCCTGCCGCCCCGCCGCCGTCTCCCGAAGCCCTGTAATCCGGGCAAAAAGAGGGCCTGTACCACGTACAGGCCCTCGTACGGTGCTTGAGGAAGTTCGAGGAAACGGCAACCCGGCGGCCTGGGCTGGTGGCGGAGGGGGGAGGAGGGCCGACCAGGCCGCCGGGGTCGCCGGCTATTTTCCCGCAAGGACCGTGCCAAGCGCGGATGAAGGGGTCCTGCGCAAGGCAGAAAGTTCCGGGCCGTTGCCACGTGAACCACACACGTGAACGACAAAGGCCAAAGGGGCGTTTTGATCCCCACCAAGGGCGGCCCCTGGAACCCGAAATTGGGGTCCGGGGGATTTGAAAGCCGCTGGCGGGGCGTTGGGGCGGCCTGCCTTCGCCGAACGACCCGCCGCCCGGCCTCCCTTCGCCCGCCGGCCTGCCTTGGCCGAAGCGAGGCTCCGGCTTCGCGCAGGCAGGAGCGGGCTTCCACCCTCCGCAGCGGCAGCCCGGCCTTCGCAGCCGAAGCGGCTGCTTCGGCGGAGTGGGCCGCCGCTGCTGCGGAGGACGGGTCGCGAAGGCGGGAGGGCGCTTCTGCCCGCAGGGCGGGAGGCGGGAGCTCCCGCTGCGCCGGAGCGCCAGCGAGGCGAGCCGCCTTGGCGCAGGCAGGAGCCCCCCATGGCCGTAAGGCCACCACCCGTTCATCACGGGGAATATCCTGGCCGGGACCCGCCCGTGAAGAGGCATTTATCCTTGGCGGAACAATCGGGCATAATGGGCCCGCGCTCGATGACAGACAGGGAAGGCGCGGCGCCATGCGATACCGGCTTGCCGACGAAGGCGGCGCCATCGTCATAGCCTTCGAGGGGGACATCGATCTCGACTGCTCGGCCGAGGTGCGGGCGTTGTTGTTGGACTGCGTGTCCCGCGAGCGGCTCGTCGTCGTCGATATGTCGGGCGTCGGCGCCATCGACAGTTCCGGCATTGCCACCTTTCTCGAGGCCTACCAGGGCGCACGCAAGAAGGAGGGGACATTCGTCCTCGCCGCCGTGGGAGAGACGGTGTTGCGGGTGCTCAAGCTGGCCCGGCTGGACAGCGTCTTTACCCTTGCCGACAGCGTCGCCGGGGGGCTGCGCGCGAGGGACTGAGGGCGCCCGAGGATCCGGCCGGGGCACCGTTTCGCGGCGGAAGCCGCGGCCCGATTCCTCCGAACGGGGCCTTCCACACTAACCAGATTGGACAGACAGAGGCCCGCCCCCTTTAGGGTTCCGCAGCAAGCGCTTCGTTCCCACGATTGGCTTTGCGGGCAACACCAAATCAAAGACTGGCGCGTATTTCGGGCCGATCCTAAGGAACGAAATGTCGGAGTCGGAACCCTAGGGCCGCGGAGCCAGGCGTTCGCGCTCCGCGTAATATTCTTTCAGCCGCCGCTTCAACTGCTCGTTAAGCTGCTCACGCAGGGGCCTTTTGACGCTCGCCCCCTGGAAGGCCCGGATTCCCTCGACGCCCGCACCGGGTGCGGCCTGTGGTCCGTGCCTGGCGGGGATTGGCGGCGACGGACGGACCGGGCCGGGCTTTCCGCTCTGCCCAATTTTGGCAGTTCTCATGGCAAAGAATTTGCCGTTGCGGAACACCATGCGCCGGGTGCTGAAGCTCTGTCCAGTTTTGTCAGACAACCGCTGGCGGAGATTGGAGACGGTCTGCGGCGACACACCCGCCTGGCTGGCGATTTCCCGGTTGGACCATTGGCGGCGCTCGGCGTCGCGGAGGAATCCCATGACGTCCCGGCGCTTGTCCGCATTGGAACGGCGAAGCGGCGGAGACCCGCCCTCGCTGGCCTTGGCGGCGAGCCGATCCAGATCGGAGAGAAGCGCATCGATAAGCGGCGCATTCGCTTCCGGGTCGTAGGAGATGTCGATTTCATGCCGCTGGCGCAGGAACATCAGGCGGCATTTGAGATCGGCGAAACCGGCGGCGGGCAGCTCCGAGAGCAGCAGCCTTTCGATGATCCGCCGTCTGGCCACCATGGCCGGCCCAAGGGTCGCGCCGGGGTTGCGCTCGTCGATGACCATGGCCTTGTCCTCGATGAAGCGGTACTCCGCCCACGCCTGCTCGACCGTCGCCGGCAGGGGATACGCGTTGGCGGCGGCCGCTTCCAGGGCCTCCCCATCGGTGCCCTCGCAGGCCTTGTTCACCAGGCGCTCGAACCGGCTGGACCCGCCGCTCCCCTCCCCGCCATAAGGCGGGACACCGGCGCCGCCGGCGCCTTTCGCCTCCGGGTTGTCGGGTGCCTCTTTTCCGGTTCGGGTTTCCCGCCTGCCGCCCTGGGCGCCGAAGCGGCCGGGCCCATACTCCGGGGTTCCCCCCGGGGTCGGTTTTTCCATGACATCCCCCATGTCTATTTTTGTCAGTTATATCCCCCACGGTGAGGGTACATCAACCCTCACCGCCA
>JADFHR010000207.1 GCA_022567015.1 Pseudomonadota bacterium | reverse complement strand
GCGACCGCAACGGCGGCTTACCAAGGCTTTCGGACGGCGTCGCGCACGCTTCGCGATGCCCCGCATCGCCACAGCGCACGCTCCTAGCCGAAAACCTTGGTAAGCCGTCTCTATGGGTCATGATCAGCGTCCCTTGGTATAAGCTTCCCCTAAGCTGTGTGCAGATACCACGAACGCTTGGTGGCGCACCAGCGCAAAGGGGCGGCCGTTCACCGCCGGGAAATACGGGTCTGGGGCCCTTCACTCCGCCGCGGCGCGAGGCTTTGCCGATCCGGCGCGCCGGTCGGAGAGCAGGCGCCGGGCCACCGCCCTGGCGGTCACCGCGTAGCCCTCGCCGTTGTAGTGGGAGCCCGCATAGACGAACAGCCGTCGCGGGTCCGGGCTGGCGGCGAAAGCGGCCTCGACGTCGATGAGGGCGATGCCCATGTCGCGGACGATGTCAAGCACCCGCGTCCTGATGAAATCGCGGATCCGGCCGTTGACCGGGGCGGCGAAGTACCGGGCACTGCTGGGCAGGTAGACGAACGACAGCATGCCCCCCCAGGATTCCACGGTCCGCCTGGCCTCGGCGAGAGCGGCGCGGAAGACGGCGAGATCCTGCTCGAGGTCGGTGGCGAAGATGCCGAGGGACACGGCGTCGAGCCCGAACACCTGGCGCAGGCGGTAGAGTTCAAGGAAATCGAAGAGGGCCTCGTTGGGGTCGTCGACCCGGCCCATGGCCTCGCTCAGCCGGTCGTCGAGGTAACCCTCGAATGCGGCCGAGACCGCTTGGTTGCGCCCGATCAGGTCCTGTGTGAATCGCCCGTTCAGATATGCCATCAGGGTTTCCGAGCGCCGCTCGGCCGGCAGGTCCTTGGTCAGGTCGTTGCCCTCGTAGAAGAACCAGAGCACCGTGTCCGGCCGCAGGGACGGCAGGTACTCCTTGACCGACGCCAGCTCGGAGAGGGGGCCGAAACCCGCGGTTCCCAGGTTGACGACGCCGCCGAACCGGGCCCGCAGCCGCGCCGCGATGGTCTCCCCGGCGCGCATGTGGCAGTCGCCCTGGGCGAAGGAATCGCCGACCATGGCGATCTTGCCGGGGGCGCGGCTCCACTGACCCGGCGGATTGTTGAAGCCATAGCGGTCGCTGTCGAAGGTCATCCACGCACCGGTCTCGTTGCAGGAGACGATCCTCTTTCCGGGCACGTTGGCCAGGGGCAGGACCCGCTCTCCGTCCACGGCCAAAGCCGAAACCATGTGCTCCGTACCCTCGGGCACGAGCATGGATTTCGCCCGCATGGCCGGGTACGCGTCGATGCCCTGGCGCCGCAGGTCGCGGATCACCTCCAGCTTCGTCCGCCGGTCATAGGCGGCGCCGCCGTCGGGCTGTCCCGCCGACTGCGGATGGCGGAGGGTGAGATACAGCTCGGCGCCGTAAACGGCAGGCACCACGGCGACGAAGCAGAGGGCGATGACCTGGCGCCACGTCCGCGGAAGCAGGAGGCTGAGGAGTATCGCCAGCGCGACGCCGGCCGGCACGCCGTAGAAGTAGACCATGCTCCAGGCGGTGCCCGTGTAGAACGCATGGTTCACCACGTTGAGGGCCAGCAGTGCGAAGAACACCGACGCCGCCGCCACGATGACGGCGCCATCGAAGGCCCCGGAATGAAGAAGGCGGCGCAACGTCATGCGGCGGACCACGGCCGAAATTCGATTGCCGGCGGCGCAAGGTCGGGGAATTCAGGTCCTGTGGACAAACACCCGAGCCGGACCATCCCGCGGGCGCTGCGGGTCATGGACCGGAAGGCCTGGGCGGTTTTGTCGTAACCGATGGCGATGCGGCGGAAGTGCTCGATCCTGTCGATGAGGCGTCCGGTCATGTGGCGTCCCTCGGAGAGCTTGGAATGGGGAGCGATGGTTTGTCGAGTAGGGATCAGCGAAGGTCCTTCACGGCATCGCACGACGGCGGCTCCTTGCCGCTGACGGCGTGCGCCATGTCGGAGAGGAACCTGAACCCGGGCCCGCCATAACAGGGCATGGGGGCGGACGTCCCGGGGTCGTAGCTGATGTTCAGCAACGCCACGCAATAGAGCACCATCAACGCCGCCGTGATACCGACGTAAAACCGGCCGTGACGGGGTGGCAGCGGTGGGCGCGTGTACTTGAGGGCGCCGAGTTCGGCCGCGTCCAGGCGGCCCTCGGCGGCCCGCGCCAGGACGTGGCGGGCGAAATGGCGCGCCCACAGCGGCACGATATTTTGGAACATATACGCGGCAAAGACGCGCTCGATCTCGGAGTCCCCGACATCCCGGCCGAACCAGCGGCGGAAGGCGAGGCGGAACAAGTCGATCTCGCGCATGTCGAGGATCGCCGCGGCGTCGAGCACCGCGTTGCAGTCATCGGGAATCTTGGCGTCGACAAAACCCATAGCGCCCCTTAGTTCAAGGCTTCTGCGCGTCCTCGGTGCCGGGATAGGCGAACTCCGGGCAGGCGCGCTCCGCCCCGCCAATGAAAAAGGCGCCCAGCCGGTCGAAGAACATGGACCCCGTAGCGCCCGGGCACCCGAGCGGAATGGACCGGTCCCGCATATAACTCACGTCCAGGGACATCAGAAAAAGGACAATGATCGCCCCCGCGGCAAGACGCCAGGAAAACCGGCCCAATCGCGGCAGGGGCTGGCGCCGTTCGAACGCCGCGATGCCGAAGGCGCCGGGATCGAGGGTGCCTGATCCCTTGAGCTTTAGGACTTCACGGCTGAGATGGCGGACACAGGGCGGCACGCGTTGGTGGAACATATAGGCGGCGAAGACCCGTTCCAGCGCTTTCCCGCCGGGCTCGCGTCCCGACCAGCGCCGAAAACCCAGGCGGAAGAAATCGTATTCGCCAATGCCCAGCGCCTCGGCCGCGGCCACCACGGCGCCGCCGTCCGAGGGGGCCGGGGGCCACATCATGTTCATGCCGTCTCCCCGGTTGTGAGACGATCATCCTTCCCTTCGATCGATATTAGCCGATATTTGGCCATTGCTTCGAAAAAAACCACGCGCGTGGGCCGGCCCTTGGGGATCGCGGCCGATCGATGCTAAAGTGGGCGGCGCCCTGACCGGCAACGGCAACCACCGGCTCGGGCGCCGGAAAAATCTGTCGAAAGCGCACCCGGGCGAACGAGAGGGAGCACCATGACCACACAAACCGCGCCGAAAAAACAGGAACTGGACAAGAGATCCCTGGAAATCCAGGTGAAGGAGATGTACCGCAAGGTTGCGGTTGATCCACACGGGGAATTTCACTTCGAGATGGGCCGGGGATTGACCGAGAGACTCGGCTATCCGGCGGAGGACCTGGACCGTGTTCCGGCGGAGGCCGTGGAGTCGTTTGCCGGCGTTGGGTACTATTTCCACCTTGCCGACCTCCAAGAAGGCGAGACGGTGCTCGACCTGGGCAGCGGCTCCGGGACCGACACCTTCATTGCCGCCCTGAAAGTGGGCCCCGGCGGCAAGGTCATCGGGGTCGACATGACCGACGAACAACGGGCCAAGGCGGAACGCCTGCGCGACGAGGCCGGCTTCACCAACGTCACCTACCGGAAAGGCTACATCGAGGACGTATCCAGTGCCGATGCCAGCGTCGACGTGGTGATCAGCAACGGCGTCATCAATCTGTCGCCGGACAAGGCCGCCGTATTCCGTGAGGCGGCGCGCATTCTGAGGCCGGGCGGGCGGCTTGCCATCTCGGATATCGTCACCGAAAGCCAGCTCCCCGAATCGGTGTCGTGCGACGCCGACATCTGGGCCGCCTGCATCGGCGGGGCGATGCAGGAGGACGATTACCGGGCGACGATCACGGCGGCCGGCTTCGACGTGGTGCGGGTGGAACCCTGCCCCTACGAGTTCATCTCGGACAACGCCAGGGGCGCGGCGGAGAAGTGGGGGGTCAAGAGCATCGCCCTGCTGGCGGTCAAACCGGCGTGAAGGGAACCGGCGTCGAGGAACGGGGCCCCGTCGGCGCCGGACCGGGTCATTAACTCATTAACCGGTGTTGCGAGTGGCGATGTCCGCTCACGGGTCCACACCGGTCAACCGTAACGCACTCGGCGAACTTGCGGGGTTGACCCAGGGCGGACGTTCGCGATAGCCGGATCAGCCCTTCTCAAAAACCGTGCCAGGATCAACCTAGCGACTATTGCATCTTGGGCAGGGCATATGCGCCAATTACCTCCGATGGGGCTGGCGGCGGTGGTAGAGGTCGAGGCGGGACGCGGCTCACTCTTTTTTCGGCTTCCAATCACGGGCCAGGCGTTTGGCCTCGGCAATTTGCTCGGGCGTCATTCTCTTGGCAACAATGTCTCGGTTTTTCCTGGCAGTCTCGTGCCCTTGTGAAGCGGCAATAGTCCACCACATAAGGGCACGAGTGTAGTCCTGCATAACACCGTATCCTTTGCCGTACATCACACCCAGATTTAACTGGGCATCGGCAACTCCCTGATTGGCGGCGAGACGGTACCACTTGAACGCTTCAGCATGGTCCTGCGGGACGCCTTTTCCATTTTGGTACATATGACCCAGATTGTTCTGGGCAGAGGCATCTTCCTGATCGGCAGCACGGGTGTACCACTTGACGGCGGTCTTGTAGTTTCGGGTGACCCCCCGTCCTTTACGGTACATATGACCCAGATTGTTCTGGGCAGGGGCAATTCCTTGTTCGGCAGCACGGGTGTACCACTTGACGGCAGTCTTGTAGTCCTGGGTTACACCTAGTCCATTTTTGTACATCACACCCAGATTGAACTGGGCATGGGCAATTCCTTGTTCGGCAGCACGGGTGTACCACTTGACGGCAGTCTTGTAGTCCTGGGCGACCCCCCGTCCTTCTTGGTACATCACACCCAGGTTGTACTGGGTATGGGCATCTCCCTGTTCGGCAAGTGGTTTCCACTCCTTCAACGCAGTTGCAAAGTCTCCTCTTTGCGCAGCATCCATCCCCTTCTGGAAATCCACACCAAACGAGCCAGAGGGACTGACCATAACGGTCAGCAATAAGATGCCTGAAAGGAGCAGTCGTTTCATCACCATGCCACCACTACGGCAGCG
Source organism: Pseudomonadota bacterium (assembly GCA_022567015.1). Lineage (GTDB taxonomy): Bacteria > Pseudomonadota > Alphaproteobacteria > Rhodospirillales > 2-02-FULL-58-16 > JACZQZ01. The sequence goes on along the minus strand of JADFHR010000207.1, from coordinate 479 downwards.
CAGCGCCACACTCGCGATTGGGCTCGCCGATGATGTCAGCCCATAACGAAGTGGCAAATAATAAAAAATGACAGCGGCAAAAAGACGATGCATGGACCAAGGTTATCATGGAGGAAGCTGCAGGCTACAACCTCCTTCCTCATGTCCGCTATGGCTCCACGCGGAAGTGTCCAAACCCGCGGATTTGCGACCGGTGTTGGCTCTACAGCCGACATCGGCGCCCCGCCGCCGACCCGACTCTCGTTTATGAGGGACACGACCTGGGCCGACGCCCGTAGGAAAACGGCCGGCTTTCCGCAGAAGGCAGGAAACGGATCCCGGTCATACGAAACGTCCCGCCCGGAACCGGCCGCCTAATACCAAGGGTCACTGATCATGACCCATAGAGACGGCTTACCAAGGCTTTCGGCTAGGAGCGTGCGCTGTGGCGATGCGGGGCATCGCGAAGCGTGCGCGACGCCGTCCGAAAGCCTTGGTAA
>JADFHR010000206.1 GCA_022567015.1 Pseudomonadota bacterium | reverse complement strand
GCGCACGCTCCTAGCCGAAAGCCTTGGTAAGCCGGCTCGTCGGGTCATGATCAGTGACCCTTGGTATTAGGGCCGAAAACCTTGGTAAGCCGGCTCGTCGGGTCATGATCAGCGCCCCTTGGTATTAGCGCTGAGGCTGCCTTTCCCGCGCCGGCACGTGCCCGGCAACGGCGATGCGGCGGCGGCCATCGAGATGGGCGGCCACGTGGCCGTCGGGCTCGGGGATTGCCCGTACACGGAACTGGGCGCCGCGACCAACGCCGACATGGTCCACGAGGTCGCGCGATCGTGAACGCACGGGCAACGCCCAGCCGTTTACACTAATTGGCGCTTCCGGTTTGACGCCGTGCGCGGATAGACTATCAGGAGCCAATCCGCCCAGGGCCGGCAAGGCAAGAATAAGGGCCCGGGCAGAGGGGAGGAATGATTTTGTCCGAAACCCATCCGGTGCCGGAGACGCCGGGCGTTGTCCTTCGCCGGTCGGGGGTCGTGGACGTTTCAGGGGCGCGATGACCGACCGGCCCGACGTCGAGCGCTGCGACACCTTCCCCAAGGTGCTGCTGTATAACGCCGGGCGGCGTGGCGACCGGCCGGCGGTGCGCGAGAAGGACTACGGCATCTGGCAGTCCTGGACCTGGAGCGCGGTGGCGGACGAGGTGCGCGCCCTTGCCTGTGGCTTGGCGGCCCTGGGCTTCAAGCCGGGGGACATGCTCGTCATCGTCGGCGACAACCGGCCGCAGCTCTACTGGGCCATGGTCGCGGCCCAGGCACTGGGCGGCGTTCCGGTGCCGGTCTATCAGGATTCGGTGGCGGCGGAAATTCAGTACGTGGTGGAGCACGTGGGGGCGCGTTTCGCCGTCGTCGAGGACCAGGAGCAGGTGGACAAGCTCCTGGAGGTGAAGGACCGTTGCCCGACCCTCGAACACATCATCTTCAAAAACCCGCGCGGCTTGCGCCATTACGACCAGCCTTTCGTGCACGCCTACGCCGAGGTCCAGGAACAGGGACGCGGGTTCGACGCCGACAACCCCGATTTTTTCGACTCCGCCGTCGCCCGGGGCAAGGGCGCGGACCTCGCCATCATCCTCTATACGTCGGGCACGACGGGGCGCGCCAAGGGCGTGATGCTGAGCTTCGACAACGTGATCATTACCGCGCGCAACGGCATCGAGCTCGAGGGCCTCACCGAAAACGAGGAGGTCCTGGCCTACCTGCCCATGGCCTGGGTCGGCGACAACCTCTTCTCCTTCGCCCAGTCCTACGTCGGCGGGTTCTGCGTCAGCTGCCCGGAAAGCGGCGATACCGTGCTCACCGATTTGCGCGAGATCGGCGTCACCTACTTCTTCGCTCCGCCGCGCATCTTCGAGAACATCCTGACCCAGGTGATGATCCGCATCGAGGACGCGGGCTGGCTCAAACGCCGGATGTTCGATTACTTCATGGGCCACGCGCGCCGGGTGGGCACGAGGATACTCGACGGCAAGCCCGTGGCGTTGACCGACCGGCTGCTCTACGGGATCGGCCGCTGGCTGGTCTACGAGCCGCTCAAGAACGTGCTCGGCTTCAGCCGCATCCGCCTCGCCTATACCGCCGGCGAGGCGATCGGGCCGGACATCTTCAACTTCTACCGCTCGCTGGGCATGAACGTGAAGCAGCTCTACGGCTCCACCGAGGCCTCCATCTTCATCACCATCCAGCCCGACGGCCAGGTCAAGCCCGACACGGTGGGGGTTCCGGCCAAGGAGGTGGAGATCCGGATCACCGACGACGGCGAGGTGATGTTCCGCAGTCCCGGCGTCTTCATGGGGTACTTCAAGAACGACGAGGCGACCCGGGAGACCAAGACCGGGGACGGCTGGGTCCACACCGGGGACGCCGGGTTCTTCGACGCCGACGGCCACCTGAAGATCATCGACCGGGCGAAGGACGTGGGCAAGGTCAAGGACAACACCATGTTCGCGCCCAAGTACCTGGAGAACAAGCTCAAGTTCTTTCCCTACATCAAGGAAGCGGTCACCTTCGGCGACGGGCGCGATTACGTCGCCGCCTTCGTCAATATCGACCTGGAGGCGGTCGGCGACTGGGCCGAGCGCCGCAACATGGCGTACTCGGGCTATACCGACCTCGCCGGGCAGGAGCCGGTCTACGACCTGATCCAGGAATGCGTGGAAAAGGTCAACCGGGACCTGGCGGGCGAACCCCGTCTCGCCGAGTCGCAGATCAAGCGCTTCCTGATCCTGCACAAGGAACTGGACGCCGACGACGGCGAACTCACCCGCACCCGCAAGGTGCGCCGGGGCGTCGTCGCCGAGAAGTACGGCGCGCTCATCGAGGCCCTCTATTCCGACACCGACCACTGCCCGGTCGAGGCCGAGGTGACGTTCGAGGACGGCCGCACCGGCGTGATCAAGGCCGATATCAGGATCCGCGAGGCGAGGCGGGTCGAGGGCCCTGCCGCGGCGGCGCGCCAGGCGAACGCGCATGACGCCCCATGAACAACGCCAGGGACATCGGGGACGTTCTGCTGAAGGTCGAGGACATCAGCCTGTCCTTCGGCGGCGTGCAGGCGTTGACCGACGTCACCTTCGAGGTGCGCGCGCGCGAGGTCCTCGGCATCATCGGCCCCAACGGCGCCGGAAAGAGCTCCATGCTCAACGTCATCAACGGCTTCTACCATCCCGACAAGGGACGGATCACCTATAAGGGCACGACCCGAACCAAGATGCGCCCGCACGAGGCGGCCCGCCAGGGCATCGCGCGGACCTTCCAGAACATCGCGCTGTTCAAGGGCATGAGCACGCTGGATAACATCATGACCGGGCGCAACACCATGATGCACCGGAATTTTCTGTGGCAGGCGCTCTACCTGGGACCGGCCAGAACGGAGGAGCTGGAGCACCGCAGGGCGGTCGAGCGGATCATCGACTTCCTGGAGATCGAGGCCATCCGCAAGACCCCCGTCGGCCGCCTGCCCTACGGCCTGCAAAAGCGCGTCGAGCTGGGCCGCGCCCTGGCCGCCGAGCCCGAACTCCTGCTGCTCGACGAGCCCATGGCCGGCATGAACCTGGAAGAGAAGGAGGACATGTGCCGGTTCATCCTCGACGTCAACGACGAGTTCGGCACCACCATCGCCTTGATCGAACACGACATGGCCGTGGTGATGGACATCTGCGACCGGGTCGTCGTGCTCGACTACGGGCGCAAGATCGCCGACGGCTCGCCCGACGCGGTGCGGACCAACCAGGACGTCATCGACGCCTATCTCGGGGTGAGCCATGACTGACGCCAGGATGGTGATGGGCGGGAAGGCCGTGGAAGGGAACACGCCATGGACCTTATGAACATTCTGTTCATCGCGCCGTTCCTGGACATGGCCGATGCGCCGGTCTTCCTCGCCGAGGTGGTCATCAGCGGCGTGCTGACCGGGGTCATGTATTCCCTGGTGGCGCTGGGCTTCGTGCTCATCTTCAAGGCTTCGGGGGTGTTCAATTTCGCCCAAGGGGCCATGGTGCTGTTCGCGGCGCTGACCCTTGTCGGCCTGATGGAGCGCGGCGTGCCGGTGTGGCTGGCGCTCATCGGCACGGCGGCGGTGATGGTGGCACTGGCGTTCGTCATCGAACGGGTCATGCTGCGGCCCCTGATCAACCAGGAGGGCATCATCCTGTTCATGGCCACCATCGGTCTGGACTTCCTGCTCCAGGGGGTCGGCCAGATCGCCTGGGGCAGCAACGTCAAGGTGCTGAACGTAGGGATTCCGAACAAATCCTTCGAGGTCGGGGGCATCCTGCTGAACGAGTTCGACCTCTTCGCCGCCCTGATCGCCGCCGTCCTGGTCGGCGTCCTGGCGGTGTTTTTCCAGAAGACCGCCATCGGGCGGGCCCTCAGGGCGGTGGCAGACGACCATCAGGCGGCGCTTGCCGTCGGCATCCCGTTGACGACCATCTGGGTCATCGTGTGGTCGGTGGCGGGCATCGTCGCCCTGGTCGCCGGCATCATGTGGGGGGCCAAGAGCGGCGTCCAGTTCTCGCTGTCGCTGATCGCGCTCAAGTCCCTGCCGGTATTGATCCTGGGCGGCTTCACCTCGATCCCGGGGGCCATCATCGGCGGCCTGATCATCGGAGTCGGCGAGAAGATCGCGGAGATCTACTGGGGGCCGGCGTTCGGCGGCGCCATCGAGGGCTGGTTCGCCTACATGCTGGCCCTGGTGTTCCTGTTGTTCCGCCCCCAGGGGCTGTTCGGCGAACGGATCATCGAAAGGGTTTGAGGGAATGCTGTATCGCGAAGCCGGCCAGTTCAAGACCAGCTACGCCAAGGACCAGGCGGTCTTTCCCATCATCCAGGACCGCTGGTTCATCGCCCTGATCCTCGTCGTGGCCTACGGCGTGGTGCCGTTCGTCGCCAACGAGTACTGGCTGCAGGCGGTGCTGATCCCGTTCCTCATCTTCGCCCTGGCGGCCATCGGGCTCAACCTGCTCACCGGCTACGCCGGGCAGCTCAGCCTGGGGACCGGGGCGTTCATGGCCGTCGGCGCCTATGCCACGTACAAGATCACCACCGCCTTTCCCGAGATCAACATCCTGGTGGTCTTCGTGATGTCGGGCTTCGTCGCGGCCGGGGTCGGCGTCGTCTTCGGCATCCCCAGCCTGCGCATCAAGGGCTTCTATCTGGCCGTGGCGACGCTGGCGGCGCAGTTCTTCATCCTGTGGCTGTTCAACAAGGTGGGCTGGTTCTACAACGACAACCCGTCGGGCACCATCACGGCGCCGCCGCGCACCTTTCTCGGCATCATGGTCACGGGGCCCGAGGCGACGGCGGAGACCCGCTATTTGATTTCCCTCACCTTCCTCGTCATCTTCGCGCTGCTGGCCAAGAACCTGGTGCGCGGGCGCATCGGGCGCGCGTGGATGGCCATCCGCGACATGGATGTGGCCGCCGAGATCATCGGCATCCGTCCGCTCCAGACCAAGCTTCTGGCGTTCGCCATCAGTTCGTTCTACTGCGGCGTGGCCGGCGCCATGACCGTCTTTCTGTGGCTGGGCAGCGCCGAGACCGAGGCCTTCGACATCTTCGTCTCGTTCCAGGTGCTGTTCATGGTCATCATCGGCGGCCTGGGCTCGATCCTGGGCTCGATCCTGGGGGCGGCGTTCATCACCCTGGTGCCCATTTTCCTGACCAACGCGCCGGCGCTGGTCAACCTGCCCATGCCCACCGACCTTGGCAAGCACATCGAGGAGATCATCTTCGGCGGCATGATCATCTTCTTCCTGATCGTGGAACCGAACGGCTTCGCCCGGCTGTGGCAGATCGCCAAGGAGAAGCTGAGACGCTGGCCGTTCCCCTACTGAGGGGACAAAGGGGATTTCGAAAGCGCGTTGGCCCATGGGGGCCCGCGTGTTACATTCACCAACCTCAAGAAGCCAACCAATGGACGTTTCACCAAAGGGAGGAAAGCGATGAAGTACCGACATTTGTTATTGGCCACCCTTGCCGTCGCCGTCGGCGTGACCGGCGTTTTCGCGGCCAAGGTGGCGGCGGCGGCCGAGCAGTTCATTCCCATGCTCGTCTACCGCACCGGACCGTACGCGCCGAGCGGCATCCCGGT
>JADFHR010000205.1 GCA_022567015.1 Pseudomonadota bacterium | reverse complement strand
GAATTGAACCGAGAACTCCGGATAACGGCGGCCGATGGGGACAGCACCCCGGCCTAACGGTGGTCGGCGCCGACCGCCTCGGCGACGGTGGCGAAGCCGTCGGCCTTGAGCTGGGCGGCGAGGTCGCGCTTGATGCGGTTGACCAGGCCGGGACCGTGGTAGACCAGCGCCGTGTAGAGCTGCACCAGGGACGCGCCGGCGCGAATTTTGGCATAGGCGTCGAGGCCGCTTTCCACGCCGCCGACGCCGATCAGCGGCAGCCGGCCGCCGGTCAGCCGGTACATCTCGGCGAGGACCCTGGTCGACGGCACCAGCAGGGGTTGGCCGCTCAGGCCGCCGGCCTCGGCGCGGCGGGGATCGCTGAGCATGGCCGGGCGCTCGATGGTGGTGTTGGTGGCGATCAACCCGTCGATGCCCGCCTCGAGGGCGACCTCGGCGATGTCGCGCTTGTCGTCGGCGGTCAGGTCCGGGGCGATCTTGAGCAGCAGCGGCGGCCGCTTGCCGGGCGCCGCCGCGGCGCGGGCGCGGACGACCCTGTCCAGCAGGTCCGCCAGCCGGGCGCGGTCCTTGAGGGCGCGCAGCCCCGGCGTGTTGGGCGACGAGATGTTGACCACCAGGTAGTCGGCCAGGCCGGCCAGGGCCTTGACCCCGGCCACGTAATCGTCGGCCGCGTCGGCGCTGTCGGCGTTCGCCCCCAGGTTGACGCCGACGATGCCGGCGCCCCTGCGCCCGAGGCGCCGCGCCACCGCGTCCAGGCCCTGGCTGTTGAAGCCCATGCGGTTGATCACGGCGCGGTCGGCGGGCAGGCGGAACAGCCGCGGGCGGGGGTTTCCCGGCTGCGGGCGGGGCGTGACGCCGCCCACCTCGAGGTAGCCGAAGCCCTGGCCGAGCAGGGCGTCCACCGCCTCGGCGTCCTTGTCGAAGCCCGCCGCCAGGCCGACCGGGTTGGCGAAATCCATCCCCCACAGGCGGATGCGCAGGCGCGGGTCCTCGAAGGGCGCGGGGCGCGGCACGACGCCCCGTTTCAGCGCCCCGATGGCGAGCCGGTGGGCGGTTTCGGCGTCGAGCAGCCGCAGCAGCGGCCCGGCAAGCGCGTAGAACCCGGCCACGGCGCCCGGCCTCCTCACCCCGCGCCCGGCGCCGGAATATCCGGCGCGAACACGTGCCGTCCGTCGTCTCCCAGGGGCAGGTCGTCCACGGCCAGCACCGCGGCCAGGGGAAGGGGTCCGTACAGGTGGGGAAAGAGCGCGCCCTGGCGCGACGGCTCCCACCGCAACGCCCCGCCAAGCGCCGCGGCATCGACGGTCAGCAGCACCAGGTCCGTCTGTCCGGCGCGGTGCCTGGCCGCGCTAAGCGCCACCTGGGCGGCGGTGGAGAAGTGGATAAAGCCGTCCGCGGCATCCTGGGACGAGCCCGCGTACACGCCGCTCGCCTGCGCCGCTTCCCATTCGCCGCGCCTGCACATGTGGTAGATGGGGCCGCCGGACATGGCGCGAGAGTAGCGGAAATGCCCGTCCCTTGCGACCTCCCCGAAGAGCGGGGCAAATGGGGAAAATCACGCCACCGCCGGCCCGGCCGCGGAGGGCAAAGACAGCGGGCGCCCTCAGGGGCGTTTCCACCCGCGTCAGGGGGCGGTACAATAGCGCCCACGTTGCCCACGACGTATCGGGGTATGGGATGTCCGAATCCGCAGCCGTCCTTTTCGCCAACGATGCCTTCTATCACGCCTTCGCGGCCAAGAATATCGACATCATGGAGTCCCTGTGGGCCCGGGAAGCCCAGGTCACCTGCATCCATCCGGGTTGGGGCCTGCTTTCCGGCCGCGAGGACGTGATCGAGAGCTGGCGGGACATCCTGGACAACCCCAACGACACCAACATCCGCTGCCGGAAGGCGACGGCGCGCCTGTTCGGGAACCTGGCCTACGTCGTCTGCCACGAGGTGCTCGACCAGGGGTTCCTCATCGCCACCAACGTCTTCGTGCTCGAGGACGGGGCCTGGAAAATGGTCCACCACCAGGCCGGGACGGCGCCGCCGCCGCCCGAAGACGACGAACCCGACGCGTCCGAGACCATGCAATAGCCGCCGCTGTGGCGACGACCGGCGCGGCGTATGACAATTCTTCGGCAGCCGGTTAGGGAGGACGCATGCGCAAGCTCAGGATGACCATCGGTTCGGTGGAGATCACCGCCGAGGTGTTCGACACGCCGACAGCCGACGCCATTTACGACAGCCTGCCTTTCACCTCGACGGCGCGGACCTGGGGCGAGGAGGTCTATTTCCCGACTCCGGTCGCCGTCGCCAGGGAGGCCGATGCGAAAGACGTGGTCGAGGCCGGCGAGCTGGCGTTCTGGGTGGAAGGAGACTCGATCGCCATCGGCTTCGGCCCGACCCCGATTTCCGCGGGCGACGAAATCCGTCTCGCCGCGCCGACCAACATCTGGGGCCGCGCGGTGGACGATGTGCGCGCCCTGAACGCGGTCAAGGACGGCGATTCCATCCGCGTCGAACGCCTCGATTAGTGGCCTCGGAGGACACTAACCCTCCCCGCGCCCGGCATGGGCCTCGCGGATCATGGCGTCGAGCCGGGCAACGCGCAGATAGAGCCGATGACTGCGCGCCAGCAGGCCCTGCAATCCTGACGGAAGGTCGAGATGCCTGTCATTCCGGTCGTCGAGGCAGGGGTCGACGCCGTCAAGCCGGGGCAGGGTGCGAAGTGTCTCCGCCACGTCGATTTCGCCGGCGCCGATGGCCTTTTGATAGAGCAGCCAGGCCATCACCCCGGCCAGCCGCGAGGTCACCCGCAGGTGCGAGCCGGCGACGGCCAGCCCTTCCATCGGCGTTCGCCGGTCATCCCGCGCCAACGGAGAATAGGCCGCGTAGTTCCGGGCCTCGACCAACAGATCAAGGGTGTCCTCGAACGTCTTGTCGATAACCGCGGAGAAGGTTTCCCCTTCCGGTTCACGCGCCACGGTATATGCGCTCCGTTCTCACCCCAAACCCACACCCTTGCCGGCGCCCTGCCCGGGGAACTCAGCGCCCCTTGGTATTAGGTACACGCTTTATCGTTCAACCGCTAATTCCCATGGATCGTAGCGGCCACCAGGGCCCGTCGAAACTATCCAGACGGTTACCGGCCATGCGGCGCCGGCGGCGGCCCGTCGTTGCGGTTCCCCTCCAGGCGATCGTTCCCGCCTCAGGACGGTCGGGCGGGAACCGTATCGGGGCGCCGGCCCAGCTCCCCGGTGCCCGGCCGGGCAACCGAGGGAAAGGCGAGCGCGCTGACGACCACGCCCACGGCGAGGGCGGCGAGAATCCAGAACACGGCGTCGAATCCCCCGGTTTCGTCGCGCACCCAGGCAATCAGCGGCACCGTGCCGGCGGCGACACCCAGTCCCACCGTGTACTTGAGGGCGTAAATCCGCGACCGCCAGTGACCCGCCGCATAGCGGGCGATGATGGTGTCGTAAATGGGGATGGCGCTGAAGACCAGCAGCATCACGCCGGTGGCCACCGCCAGCATGGCATAGTCCGAGGCAAACACGGCGAGGGTCATCATCGGCACCTGAAGCATGGCGACGCCGACGAAGATCCGTTTCAGGGGATAGCGGTCGATCAGGTGCCCGACGATGATCTGGGCCACGGCGGCGATCATGAAAACCCCGGTCACCAGGCCGCCGATGCCCATGGTCGTCCCGGCAAGGTCGGACAGCCGGTCATCGAAGACCTTGGGCAGGGAGATCGTCGTCGCGTTGAAGATGACCCCGCCGCAGAGCGTCGCCATCACCAGAACGGCGAAGATACGCCGCACCGTCCCGGGCGCGACGCCGGGGGCGGCGACGGAGGCGCTCCCCCTCCGTCTCTCGCCGGCGCCGGCGGTGCCGAGGGCAAAGGCCAGGCCCGTCGCCACGGCGACGACGCCGGGGATGATGAAGGCGGCGCGCCAACTGATCATGTCGGTCAGCGCGCCGGCGGTGACGCCGGCAAAGGCGACGCCCAGATTGCCGAAAACCCCGTTCAGGCCCAGCGCCTTGCCCACCCGCGCCGGGTCGGTCTCGGCGACCATGGCGATGCCGACGGGATGGTAAATGGAGGCGAACAGCCCGACCAGGGCCAGGCCGACGGCGAGGTCCACCGTCGAGCGGGCGAGGCCGGTGAGGATCGAGGCGAGGCCGATCCCGACGAAGAATACGATCATCATTCCGCGCCGGCTCCAGCGGTCGCCCAGCCAGCCGGCGGGCAGCGCGCCGGCGCCGAAGGCGACGAAGCCGTAAACGGACAGCGCCAGCAATTCCCCGTAGGACGCCTGGAAGACGTCCCCGAGGGCGAGGACGACCGTGGGATAGAGCAGCATGAACAGATGATCGTAAGCGTGCCCGAGGTTGAGGAACGCAAACGTGGTCAGGCGTCTGTTGAAGCGCACCGCGCTGCCTCCGTCCCTTTACTATAACACCGCCGCCCCCAACGGCGGCGGCGGCGCGGTCTGGTCACGCGGTGTTGGATAGCAGGCCCGCGACAATGGGCCAAGACATATCCCCGGACGGCAACTTCTGCTAACGTTCCCCGCGGCCGGCGGTCCGGCCGGGAGATGTGGGGGCGCATGGCTTCGCAGGCGGATGAGTCCGAGCACGAATTCCTGGGCGGCCTGACCACGATCTTCGACCTGGAGTTCACCGCCTGGGAAGGCTCGGCGGCGCGGGGCTGGAGCGGCCCCGACGAATACCGGGAAATCGTCCAGATCGGCGCCGTCAGGGTGGATGGCGGAAACGCCTTTGCCGAAGTGGACCGTTTCACGGCCTACGTCCGTCCCGTCAAGAACCCGCTCCTCAGCGACTATTTCGTCTCCCTCACGGGCATCACCCAGGCCGACGTGGACCGCCACGGCGTCTCTTTCCCCGAAGCCCTGGCCGCGTTTTCCGAATTCGTCGGCGACGACGGCGCCGCCGTCGTTTCCAACGGCGCCGATCACAGCGCCCTTGACGAGAACTGCGCCCTCCACGACATCGCCTGCCCCATCGATGCGGCCAGATTTCTCGACATCCGGCCCCGCTTCGCCCGCCTCCTCGGGATCGCCACGCCCGAGGTGATCAGCGCCAAGCTGCCCGCCCTGTTCAGGCTGCCAGGCCGGCGCAAGGAGCACGATGCCCTCGCCGATTCCCTCGCCATCGTGCAGGCCCTGCGCCACCTGCGCGAAACCGGGCGGCTTTAGCCGATCAGGAAGTTCGATTTAGTTCAAGTGAAGGGACAGGTACGGCGGCGTCAATAGCACCTTGTCCGCACGCCCCACTGGATGCGGCCGTCGGCAAGGGTGCGATAGACCCTGTCCCGATAACAGGTGGGGCGATAGGCCGGCGCGTAGACCACCGGCGCCGGCCGGTAATACGGCGGTGGGGCCAGGAGCGCGCCGAGAAGAATGGCGCCGCCGATGATCCCGACGGCGATCAGAGCGCCGTCGCCGCCGTGGCGGCCGTGATGGTATCCATATCCCCCGTGGCCGTAGGAATGGCCGTATCCCGCCTGGGCGGAAAAGCCTGCCAGCACGAGGCCGGCACTCAACAGTCCCGTCAACACGAGCTTTTTCACGGACCCGATCCTCCAGACGGAAACCCTAGCACAAACCCGCCCTCAG
>JADFHR010000204.1 GCA_022567015.1 Pseudomonadota bacterium | reverse complement strand
GCGCACGCTCCTAGCCGAAAGCCTTGGTAAGCCGTCTCTATGGGTCATGATCAGTGACCCTTGGTATTAGGGCCGAAAACCTTGGTAAGCCGGCTCGTCGGGTCATGATCAGCGACCCTTGGTATTAACCGCCCGCGGCCGGCGAGCCAAGGGAGAGCCGCCCCAGGAGCCGGGCGGGACGGCGCCTGCGAAAAAAAACCTTGGCCGATCCGCCACGATGTTGAAGACTTAGGGGCTGCATGGGTGAGCCACGGTGCGAGAAAAATGACCGCTGACAATCCAACCGGACAGGCGCCCGCTAAACCGTCCTCGTCCGCCCCCGGCGTCGATGCACCGTCCGCGCCGGCGAAGAAAAAGAAGCCGAAAGCCCGGAACATTCCAGAGACCGGCGGACCGAAGGGCCCCGAGCCCACCCGTTACGGGGACTGGGAGCGCAAGGGCCGCTGCGTCGACTTCTGATCGGCGCCTGCATCGGCCTCTGATCGACGCCCCACCAGGCCCGGTTTCCGCACACTCCCGGCCTTTTTGTTCTTTTTTTGTTCTCATGGAGCCCCTCTCCGGTTATCCTGTAGAGGGCGGCCCGGGCCGGCCGGGAGCGCCCTGGCCGTGGGCGCGTATTTGATCTTGAAAAATCTTCTAATAATTGTATTATTTGGAACGTAATACATGTAATGGTCGTATGCCTATGGTTTTCGAAGGTAAGGCCCTCCGTGTGATCGTGGCCGCGGCCGCCCTGGTGCTGGTGGGCCGCCTGATCGTTCCCGTGACCGCCGCCGGGTGGCGCGACCCCATCCCCGGTCCCGTTCCGGCGCTGGTGGTCGACGTGATCGACGGCGACACGGTCCTGGTGCGGGCGCGCATCTGGCTGGGCCAGGAGGTGGAGACCCGCGTGCGGCTGGAAGGCGTGGACACGCCCGAGCTGCGCGGCAAGTGCGAGGCGGCCCGCCGGCTGGGCCGCGAGGCGCGTGCGTTCGTTCAGGCCAGGGTGGGCGGCCGCCAGGTCATTCTGCGCGATATCCAGTACGGCAAGTACGCCGGGCGCGTCGTCGCCCGCATCCAGACGCCGGACGGCGACGACCTGGCGGACGCCCTGATCGCGGCCGGCCTGGGACACGCCTACGACGGCGCCGCGCGGGCGTCCTGGTGCGTCGGGGCGAAGGCGAGGTAGCCGGGATATCAGAATTAAAGGGACAGAGTTAAAGGGACACCTTGCTTAATTCCGAAGGTGTTCCCGAAACTCCGCGCCGTTTCGATCCGGCGACCCGGGGCCGTCGTTTATCCGTGTTCATCCGTGTCCATCCGTGTCAAACGAACACATGCGTTTCAAGCGGAGGATCATCGACGTGGAACGGTGAGCGGTCGCGGTCAAACACGGATGGACACGGATTGACACGGAAAAAAACTGAATTAAGTAAGGTGTCCCTTTAATTGCGCTTTAATTGCGCCCGCGGAGCGCTTCTCCCATGTTTTGTATGCGAGGAAAAGGAGCGGAAGACCGACTGCAACGGCAAGGGCGGCGACAGACGCACTGCCGATATCGGCGGTGATGACGAAGTACACAGCAAGGCCAATGGCTCCTGTCCATAGAAGATTGTAGAGGGTAAGAACCCGTATGGAGTTTGTTGGATCTAGGTTCTTCATGTTGACCAGCACGAACGCAGTAGAGAACACAGCGGCGAATGCAGCGGCGAGCACGGTAGCGAATACAGCGGTGAACGCGGCGGCAAGCGCAGCGGCGGGCGCAGTAGCGAGCACGGCGCGTGTGTCAAAGGACACCATGGATGACGTAGCGTTGGACGCAGCGGCAAGCGCAACGCCAAGCAAGGCGGCAAGTGCAGCGGCGAACACGGCGACGAAAGGATTGCCCGAAAAGTGCAGGACAACGACACATATAATCGCCATGTAAACGGGCAGGGCGGATTGAAAGAGCAGGGTTTTAGTCATGATCTTCATGACAGTTCCTCTCTGTTCTAAGTGCCAATGTCTATATACCAGTCTATATACTGTGTGTATTGTACCGTATTCTTGGTAATATCCACGCACATATGCGACAAATCACCTAGTATAGCCACATAATGAGTTTAATAAGGTCCGCGACGAAGACTCAAGATTTCTGAAATCCCCTATAAGCGCGAAGACCGCCGTGCGCCGTCGTGGCCCGGCGACCCGGGGCCGTTGATTATCCGTGTTCATCCGTGTTCATCCGTGTCAAACGACCACATGCGTTTCAAGCGGAGGATCAGTGCCGTGGAATGGCGAACGGCCCCCATCGAACACGGATGGACACGGATGAAAATTGAATTAAATAAGGTGTCCAGCATACGTCGCGACACCTGAAACTCCGCGCCGTTGTGATCCGGCGACCCGGGGCCGTTGTTCATCCGTGTCCCTCCGTGCCGAACGAACACCGGATACGGGATTTCAAACGGCGGGGCATTTCGGCCCCGCCGCCCGTACTCAGTCGTCGCCGAAGCGCTCGATGTCCTCCGGGCCCTTCTTGGTCGCCACCTTTTCCTTGCCCTGGACCAGGACGCGGATGTCCTCGACCACGTCGGGGTTGGCAAGGGTCATCACGTCGCCGATGTCGAGGGTGTTGGAGATGGCGGCCAGCACGCGGCGCATGATCTTTCCCGAACGGGTCTTCGGCATGTCGGGCACGATGTAGACGTTCTTCGGCCGGGCGATCTTGCCGATGGTCGTCTCGATGGCCGCGACCACTTTTCTTTTCGCCTCCTCGTCGGAATCGAAGCCCGGCTTCAGCGACACGTAGACGTCGGGGACGCGGCCCTTGATCTCGTCGACCACGGGCACGACGGCGGCTTCGGCGATGTCCTCGACGGTCAGGGCGGCGGACTCCAGCTCCTTGGTGCCCAGCCGGTGGCCGGCGACGTTGATGACGTCGTCGATGCGGCCCAGGATCCGGTAATACCCGTCCGCCGCCAGCATCGCCCCGTCGCCGGTCAGGTAGGGCCAGTCGCGCCAGTCCTTGCTGTTGGGGTCCTTGCAGTACTTGGCGTAATAGGTGTCGACGTAGCGCTCGCGGTCCCCCCAAATGGTCTGGAAGGCCCCCGGCCACGGGTTGCGGATGCAGATGTTTCCCGCCTTCCCCGACCCCGCCTTGAGCTCGTTGCCGTCCTCGTCGTAGATGACCGGATGGATGCCGGGCAAGGCGGGCCCGGTGCTGCCGGGCTTCATGGGGTGGAGCGCCGGCACCGTGCTGCACAGGAAGCCGCCGGTTTCCGTCTGCCACCAGGTGTCGACGATGATGGCCTCGCCCTTGCCGACCACTTCGTAATACCACTTCCACACTTCCGGTTCGATGGGCTCTCCCACCGTCGTCATGTGCTTGAAGTGGTAGTTGTACTTCTTGGGCTCGTCGGGACCGGCCTTCCTCAGCATCCTGATCGTCGTCGGCGCGGTGTGGAAGATATTGACATCCAGGCGCTCGGCGATCCGCCACGCCCGCCCGGCGTCGGGGTAGGTGGGGACGCCTTCGTAGATGACGGTCGACGCGGCCAGGGCCAGCGGGCCGTAGACGATGTAGGAATGGCCGGTGATCCAGCCGATGTCCGCCATGCACCAGTAGACGTCCTCGGGATGGATGTCCTGGATGTATTTCGACGTGCCGGCCACGTAGGCCATGTAGCCGCCGATGCTGTGCTGGCATCCCTTGGGCTTCCCGGTCGTCCCGCTGGTGTACATCAGGAACAGGGGGTCTTCCGCCGGCAGGGAGACGGGATCGATCCTTTTGCCGGCGTACTTCTTGAGCACGTCGTTGACGATGAAATCACGGCCTTCCACCATCGGCGTGTCGGAGACGGATTTGCCGGGATAGCGTTGCCAGATGAGGACCTTGTCGACGGTCTGGCCGAGCTTTTCCGCCATCTCGCAGGCCACGTCGGCATTGACCTTGTGATTGATCATCTTGCCCGCGCGGTGATAGCCGTCGACGGTGATCAGCACCCTGCATCCCGAATCGGCGATCCTGTCGGCCGCCGCCTGGCCGCTGAATCCTCCGAACACCTCTGAATGAATGACGCCGAGCCGGGCGCACGCGAGCATGGTCACCGGAAGCTCGGGGACCATCGGCATGTGCAGGGTCACCCGGTCGCCCTGCTTGAGGCCGGCGAAGTCCCGGAGCAGGGCGGCGAACTCGTTCACCCGCACATAAAGCTCTTGATAGGTGATGGCGTACAGAGGCTCGTCCTCGGGCTCGGGGACGAAATGGATGGCCGCCTTGTTCTTGTATTTCGGCAGGTGCCGGTCGACGCAGTTGTAGCAGGCGTTGATCCTGCCGCCGACGAACCACTTCCAGCACGGGGCGTCGCTGGTATCAAGGGTCGTGTGCCAGTACTGGTCCCAGTCCAGCAGGTCGGCGTATTCCTTGTAGCATTCGGGAAAATTCTCCAGGCTGAAGCGCTCGAACATCCCGGGGTCGGTCAGGTTCGCCTGCCCGATGAACTCGGGGGACGGATAGATGGTCGCTTCCTCTTTCCAATGGACCGCAATTTCCGATTCGCTGACTGCTTGCGCCTCGGGAACCTCGGCATTTCCGGCAACGTCCTGTTTGCTCATTACCGTGACCTCCCCTTTCGAAACCGCGTGCGCTCCCCCACCGGGCGGTTGCGCGATCCCGCAAAAGTTTTCCCCCGCGACCGCCTGACGGCGGGCCCGGAACTCCTTACTTGACGCGGATTATGTCAAACAAGAGCGTCATAAAACAAGGGGGCGGAAGAAATATCCGGCGACGAAGGCACGACCGCCCGCGGCCCTCCACGGGCGTCGCCGTCAATCCACCAGGGTGACGGTGCCGTTCCGGACCTCCGTCGCGGGGCGCCGAAGGCTCGTCCCGGCGCACGGGCCGGAGACGCAGAACCCGTCCTCGATGCGGAATAACGCCCCGTGGTTGGTGCACAGGATATGGGTTTTGGTAAGGTCGAGGAACCGGCCGGGCCTGAAATCCAGCGGCAAGCCCTTATGGGGGCACCGGTTGGCGTAGACGAAGACGTGATCGTTGCGGCGCAGAATCATGAAACGCAGGAGTTCGCCGCGCCAGTGGACGGCAAACCCGTTGCTGCCGCCGTCCGCGACGTCGGCAAGCCGGCACAGCACGGTCCCGCCCGGCGCCGCCGCGGCGGCGGGGTCTTTCCCGCGCCTCATTCCGGTTCCAGGCCGAGCGGGATCATGTTCCACTCCTGCCACACACGCTTGGGGAACGGTCCGCCCTTGCGCCCCTCCCCTTCCTCCAGGGCGTCCTTCACATGGGGAAAACCGCGCTTCAGCTCGGCCCACATCTCACGCCCGAGCGGCCTGAGCTCGGACACATTCAGGCAGCGCAGCGAATACGACCACACCATGGCCCCCGCGGAATCGGACGGCAGGCCCAGTTTCTTGAACTGGCGCGAGACCTTGTTGATTTGCATCTGCAGGACACCCAGGGTCTCGACCGAGGGCAGGGGGTCGTCCTCGAACACGCCCTCGGGGATCACGCCGTGGGTCTCAAAATTGACCCGGATGGCGGTGGCGATGGCGACCATGGAGCCCATGTCCTGGGCGTCCATGGCGCGCAGGCCGCGGACGAATTTGTCCACCTCGCGGGCTCCCGCGCTGAGCGCCCGCCCGTGCATCTTGTCCCTGAGCCATCCCTTGACCAT
>JADFHR010000203.1 GCA_022567015.1 Pseudomonadota bacterium | reverse complement strand
GTTGCTTGCCGACGGTCGCCTGCGATTCAATGGTGCGGCCTATATCATCGATTGGGATAATTTCCAGTTTGGCTTCCTCGACTTCACCGTTTCCAACCTGACCATTGTGCAGAATGTCGGTAACTCCCAGACCAAGGGTGTGGAGTGGGAGCTGACCTATGCAGCCAATGACAACAACACGTTGACCTTCGCAGGCTCATACAACAACGCCGAGCTCACCACTGATTTCTGGCGTGATCCGGCCGACACGGGTGACCCCAACGTCCCGTTTAACGCCCCTAAGGGCACACCCATGCCTTATGTGCCGGAGTTACAGTTGACCGGCATCTGGCGGAGTAATTTCGACGTCGGTTCCTTGCCTGGTTTCTTCCAGGCCGCTGTCGCCTACACGGGTAAACGCTGGAACGATCTGGACACACTCAATGTTCCCGCGCGACAAGAAATGGACGCGTACTCGCTGGCGAATATATCCGCTGGCATCGAGAAGGAGAATTGGACGGCAACCCTCTACGTGAACAACCTGTTCGATGAACGCCCCGACTCGGTTCACGTCGCCTTGCAAGAGTTGCGGTACCGGTGGCAACACATAACCCGATCCGAGACGGACGCTCCCAAGTCGACGCCGATGGGTGAAGAACTGCAACGCCGACTCAGGTCGCTCGGCTACTTCGACTGATCCCGCCGAAACGCGCCCGAGGGTCGCGATTCAAGACGGCCCCGCAGCTTCCCGCAACGAACGCACCAGCTTGTCGATGCCCGGCCCGAGTTCGGGTTGATCGCGCTTGGCGCGACGGAATTCCGTCATGGCCTCTTCCGACCTGCCCAGGCACGTGGCGGAGGCCATCCGATCGTCGCCCCTCACCGACGTCTACGTCTTCGGCCGGCGCGGCCCGGTCGAGGCCAAGTTCACCAACGTGGAGCTGCGCGAGATGGGCAAGCTGGAGAACAGCGTTCCCCAGGTCGATGCCGCGCAGCTGCCCGACGGCGTCGGCGACCTGCCCGACCGCGACCGGCGCCTGAAGGAAAGAAACCTCGCCACCTTGCGGGAATTCGCCGCCCGCCGGGCGGACGAGAAGCCAAAGCGCGTCCATTTCCGGTTCTACGCGTCGCCGGTCGAGGTTCTGGGGGGCGACCGGGTGGAGGGGCTGCGCCTCGAGCGCACCCGCGTCGAAAAAGGCCGTGCGGTGGGGACCGGCGAATTCTTCGATATCGCGTGCGGCGTCGTCATCGCCGCCATCGGCTACCGCGCCGACCCGGTCGAAGGGGCGCCCTTCGACGGCGACCGCCAGATCGTGGCCAATACGGACGGGCGCGTCGCCGACGGGCTGTACGCCGCCGGCTGGATCATGCGCGGCCCCACCGGCGTCATTTCCAGCAACCGGGCCGACGGCGTGGCGGTCGCCGAATACATCGGCGCCGACTTCCCCCAAGGGGAAAAACCCGGCCGCAGGGCCCTGGAAACGCTGCTCGGGGAGCGGCGCGTGCGCCACGTCAGCTACGCCGACTGGAAGAAGATCGAGGCCGCCGAGGCCGCCAACGCGACGCCGCCGGCGCCGCGCCGCAAGTTCGTCACCGTCGAGGACATGCTGGCGGTCCTCGACGAGGCGGCCGCGCGCTCGGTCGGCTGAGGGCGGCGGCAAGGTCACCCCGGCGAAAGCCTCCATCGTCTCCGCAATGCCTCTGCATCGTGCCAATCGCTGTGGTCAGGTCCGTGGCCATCTGGGGATAGTTCTTGCTCATGTGTTCCTCCTTGCCCGTTTGGTTCTCCCTCTTCATCTCCTATCGGTGTGGTGGCCACGATCACGGCACCGACACCTGCCTTTGCCGGGCAGCTTGCCACCTCTCTTGTGGAAGCCTATCCTCGTCGCATGTGCCGAAACGTCACCAGAGATCAGCAAATTGAGGGCTGGCGCGCCACCGTTGAATTGCTGTCCGTATTCAGGCCACGTGGAGTTGGCGATATGGCGGCAGCGTTGGTGGCTTACCTTCATCGGACCATCTTTGCCGCCGGGGCACGTCGCGTGTGACGTCTTCCATTTCGTATCAGTGACCATAATGAACCGAGTGCCGTGGACGGGTTCCGCCACCGGCATCGCAACCTGTCAAATTTGGGCGTCGTCAATTGAGCAGACATCCAGCGCGGGTCTACTGAACGTCCGGTGTTGGCTCTAAAGCCGACATCGGCGCCCCGCCGCTGACCCAACTCTCGTTTACGGGAACACGACCCAGGGCCTTGAAGCCCTGACAAAGAGCGGCGGCTCAGGGACCTTACGCGGCCCCGCCGGGGCCACGGTTCCCCGTCGGCGGTGCACCCCCCACCCGGCGTAGCCGGTGCGCCTGGACGAGCCACGGATTTACCTGCCCCAGGTCCTCAGGCGCGGTGATCAGCCCTTCACCGCCGCCAGGGCCCGGTCCAGGTCCTCCTTCACGTCGTCCGGGTCCTCCAGTCCCACCGACAGGCGCACGAGGCCGTCGGTGATGCCCATGCCGGCGCGCTCCTCCGGCGCCAGGCGCTGGTGGGTGGTGGTGGCGGGATGGGTGATCAGGCTCTTGGCGTCGCCCAGGTTGTTGGAGATGTCGATCAGCGTCAGGGCGTTGAGGAAGCGGAACGCGCCCTCGCGCCCGCCTTCGATGTCGAAGGAGACCAGGTTGCCGCCGTCGCTCATCTGCGCCATGGCGAGCTCGTGCTGGGGGTGGCTCGGCAGCGCCGGATAGAGGACCCGGCCGACGTCGTTGCGCGCGCTCAGGAACTCGGCGACGTCACGGGTGTTGACGCAGTGCTGGCGGACCCGGAGCTCCAGGGTCTCCAGGCCCTTGAGCAGCACCCAGGCGTTGAACGGGCTGAGGGACGGGCCGGTGTGGCGCATGAACGGCGTCAGGTAGGTGTCGACGAATTCCAGGTCGTTGGTGAGGATGGCGCCGCCGAGGGTGCGGCCCTGGCCGTCGATGTGCTTGGTGGCGGAGTACATGACGATGTCGGCGCCGAACTCGAACGGCTTTTGCAGGATAGGCGTGGCGAACACGTTGTCGACGATGACGCAGGCGCCGGCGTCGTGGGAGAGGTCGCACACGGCCCTGAGGTCGATGATCTCGAGGGCCGGGTTGGACGGGGTCTCCAGGAATACGCAGTGGGTCCTTATGCTCAGCGCCGCCTTCCACTGGTCCAGATCCGTGCCGTCGACCAGCACCGTCTCGATGCCGTAACACGGCAGCAGCTCCGAGATGATGTAGTGGCACGAGCCGAACAGCGCGCGGGACGCCACCACCCGGTCCCCGGCCTTCAACTGGCTGACCAGGGCGGCGAACACGGCGGCCATGCCGCTGGCGGTGGCGACGCACACCGCGGCCCCTTCCAGCATGGCCAGGCGGGTCTCGAACATGGTCACGGTGGGGTTGGCGTAGCGCGAATAGATGTAGCGCTTGTCCTCGCCCTTGAAGGCCCGCTGGGCCTCCTCCGCCGAGCCGTAGACGTAGCCCGACGTCAGGTACAGGGCCTCGCTGGTTTCTTCGAATTGGGAGCGCTGGATGCCGCCGCGGACCAGCCGCGTGGCCGTGCGCCAGGACTCTTCCCTTCGCGGGGCGTCGCTCATCGTGGTCCCTCCGCTTCCATCGGACCGGCCACAAAAAAACCCGACCGCTCCGGTCAGGCAGGGATTCACATGCGCAGACCTTTTAGCGGGTTGTTTTACGTGGCCGCAAGCCGGTCGGCCAAATCACCACGTGGCTGGTGAAATACCGGGCCGCCCGCCCAAGGTCAAGGGAAAATGGCGGGCGCCGGGGCATCCGGCAGAGGATGCTCTGGCAACGCCGCCCGCGTCGATTTCCCCTGAATTCCATCCACGCGGCCTTATATTAGGGGGCAGACCGGCCATGACGCCTTTGCCAAACCCCGCCGGCCGGATAGTCCCGCCGGCGTGGCCCGTTGCAGGAGCACCCCGCCATGAGCGACCTTGCCGCCACCGACGAGCTGTTCTTCACCCGCGCCGGCCTTGACCAGGGGCGCGTCGAGGCCATGGTCACGGAGGCCCTGAACGGCGCCGACGACGGGGAGCTGTTCCTGGAATACCGCCAGTCCGAAAGCCTGGTCTTCGACGACGGCCGGCTGAAGAGCGCCAGCTTCGATACCTCCCAGGGCTTCGGGCTGCGCTCCATCGCCGGCGAATCCACCGGCTACGCCCACGCCTCCGAGCTCAGCGAGGACGCCATCCGGCGCGCCTGCGACACGGTGAAGGCCGTACAGGCCGGGCACGGGGGCACCTTCGCCGCGCCCCCCGGCGGCACCAACCAGAGCTTCTATGTCGACGACAACCCCCTCAACCTGGTGGATTTCGAGAGCAAGGTGAAGCTGCTCACCGACATGGACGCCTACGTCCGGGCCAAGGACGAACGGGTGCGCCAGGTGTCGGTCTCGCTCACCGGCCAGTGGCAGGCGGTGCAGGTGCTGCGCCCCGACGGGGTCCGCGTCGCCGATATCCGGCCCCTGGTGCGGCTCAACGTCTCGGTCGTCGTCGGCAAGGGCGAGCGCATGGAGACCGGCACTCACGGGATCGGCGCGCGGGTCACCTACGAGCGCTACCTGGAGCCGGGGACCTGGCGCCCGGCCGCCGACGAGGCCCTGCGCCAGGCGCTGGTCAACCTCGAGTCCGTTCCGGCGCCGGCCGGCGAGATGGCGGTGGTGCTGGGGCCGGGGTGGCCGGGCATCCTGCTCCACGAGGCCATCGGCCACGGCCTGGAGGGCGATTTCAACCGCAAGAAGACGTCCGCCTTCGCCGGCCTGATGGGACAGCGCATCGCCACCCCCGGCGTCACCGTGGTCGACGACGGCACCTTGGCGGACCGGCGCGGCTCGCTGACCATCGACGACGAGGGCACGCCCACCGAGCGCACGGTGCTGATCGAGGACGGCATCCTCGTCGGCCACATGCAGGACCGCCTGAACGCCCGCCTGATGGGGGTGAAGGCCACCGGCAACGGCCGCCGGCAGAGCTACGCCCACGTGCCGCTGCCGCGCATGACCAACACCTACATGCTGGCCGGGCCGCACGACCCCGCCGAGATCATCGGCTCGGTCAAAAAGGGCCTGTACGCGGTCAGTTTCGGCGGCGGCCAGGTGGACATCACGTCGGGCAAGTTCGTCTTCTCGTGCACCGAGGCCTACGTCATCGAGGACGGCCGCGTCGGCGCCCCGGTCAAGGGCGCGACCCTGATCGGCAACGGCCCCGACGTGTTGACCAAGGCGTCCATGATCGGCAACGACATGGCGTTGGACCCGGGCATCGGCACCTGCGGCAAGGAAGGCCAAGGCGTGCCGGTGGGCGTCGGCCAGCCGACGATCAAGGTGGACAACCTGACCGTGGGCGGCACCGCGGTTTGAGGCTGGGATTTGGGCGGGTAAAATCTCGACCGATCAATGGGCATCGGCCGCGCCGGGACCCGACCCGGCGCCGCACCACGTCGGGCGTCGCCAACCCGAGCGGCTCCATGGTCCCGTGGAACGCATGCGCGGCCTTCTCGGGGGAAAGGGACACGCCCTCGCCCGTGCCGGCGGCCTCCGGCAGGGCCATGGCTCCCTCAAGGTCGCGGCAATTAAGGGGCGTTGCCCCTTTTGATCCCCACCAAGGGCCGGCGGCCCTTGGAACCCGATTAACGGGGTCCAGGGGTCAACCCCTGGCGGGGGGCGTGGGGGGCGGAGCCCCCCCAT
>JADFHR010000014.1 GCA_022567015.1 Pseudomonadota bacterium | reverse complement strand
TCGCGTATGCGGCCCGTCGGAGGGCGTCGAAAAGTTTTGACGATGCGCCGCATCGCCTGCAACTTTCCTCCTACCCGACGAGCCGCCTACGCGATCTCTATGAGTCATGATCAGCGTCCCTTGGTATTACTCGGCGAAGATGTTGCGCAGCTGCCGCTCCCCGATGGGCATGATGGCGCCCGACTTGAAGGCCTCCCACAGCAGGCCGTGGGGGTTTCCCGCGTAGCGTTGGGGCATTTCGTCGCGGTCGCGGTCATGGCGCCAGGCGGAGGCGGCATAGCGGTCGGCAATGGTCCGGATTTCACGGGCCCTTGCGCACGGGGACAGGTCGCCGAAAAAGCGCTCGGCCAGTTGCCGCAAGGCGTTGTCGCGTGTGCGGTTCGCTTCCTCGCGCCACCATGGGATGCCGCCCTGGGGGAACTTCAGCCCGAGGGCATCCTCGATGGTCCGGCAGTGGCGACTGAGAAATTGTTCCAACGCGTTTCCCAGCCACTGCGACAGGTCCTCGTCCAGCGGCTCGCCGGACAGGCATCTGAGCGCGATTTCGCGCAGGTCGTCGATCGGGCCAAACATGGCGCGTACCCCACTTCGGTTCCGGTAAGGAACTTCGGTCGGCGCCTATGTGCATGCACCGGAGCACCGGTGCGTGTGCAGCCGCGATGCGTCATCGCGGCCGATCGGGCAGCCCGTCGGACCATGGAAGTGGGTGTGATAACTGGCACGGTGTCCCATCGTAAGCCTCCTGTTTCCCTAAAATCCCCTGGCGGCGAAAACGACTGGTTGAATGGGCATTCACTATCACATTGTAAAAATGAATATATGTTCACTCATTCTTAAACCAAAGAATATGCACGATTGTGGCGATTCTATGACCTTCGAACCAAATTGATAATGAGTGCGTATTCACTCACCCCCCTATAAAAAAATAATTTATGCATTCAGGACCCGCAGACACGCCGCCGTGAGGGTGTCCGCCAGTCCGGAAATCCTTTGCCGGATGCGGCGGCCGAGAATGCGCGTATCGATCACCTGCAGGATGATCCCGAGGACCATCGACGTGGCCACGTCCGGGTCCTGCTTGGGGATGTCGCCGCGCGCCATGCCCTCGCGGATGACCCGCCGGAAGACCAGGTAGGGGTTGGGCATGCGCGCGGTCAGCCTCTGCATGTAGCCGTGGCGGGTGATGAACAGGTAATTGATCATCGTCGCATCCTTGTCATACTCCGCGCAGAAGTACCGGATGATGGCCAGCAGCTTGGTGCGCGTGTTTGCCTCTTGTTCCTGAATCTTCTCCAGTTCCCGCCCGAGGGCGGTGAAGTTCTCGACGAAAAGGTCCGAGGCCAATTCCTCCTTGCTGGCGTAATGCCGATACAGCGTTCCCTCGGCGACGCCGGCGGCGGTTGCAATGTCGCGAATGGTCGTCTCCCTGACACCCTTTTCGGCGAACAGCTTAAGTGCCGTGCGGCCGATCCGTTTCTTGGTTCTGGTCCCGTTACGCATGTCAATATGTGAGTGTTCACTCACACCTCATCATGGCGGCCACGGCTTGTCAAGCCCTTTCCGGTTCCCGGTCCCCCGATGGGCGGGCGGGGCCGCACCCGGTGACGAATTGCTTGGTTCGCGGCCGGTCACGGTGAATACTCGCCGGCGCCCGCGGGACGGCCCGGCGGGCGGGGAGCAGCCGTGAGGAAAGATGGACTCTGAGGCGCAAGCGCCCGCCGCGGGGCGCCCCAAGGTGATCGCGGCATGGCTTCTGGCCCTCTGCGCCATGGTCTTTGCCATGGTGGTGTTGGGGGGAGTCACCCGTCTCACCCACGCCGGGCTTTCCATGGTCGAGTGGAAGCCGGTTACCGCGTGGCTGCCGCCCCTGGCCGAGGCCGAATGGCAGGAGGCCTTCGGCAACTACCGGCGCTTTCCCGAGTACAAGGACCTCAACCCGGACATGACGCTGAGCGGCTTCAAGTCCATCTTCTGGCTGGAGTACGTGCACCGGCTGTGGGGCCGCCTCATCGGCGTCGCCTTCCTCGTTCCGTTCACGGTCTTCGTGGTCCGCGGCTGGGTGGGCTGGCGGCTGGCCGCAAAACTGATCCCCGTGTTCGTCCTCGGCGCACTCCAGGGACTGCTCGGCTGGTACATGGTGCAAAGCGGCCTTGTGGACCGCCCCGACGTCAGCCAGTACCGCCTGACCGCCCACCTGGGCGCGGCGTTCGTCATCTACGGGTATATGCTGTGGGTGGCGCTGGGGCTTCTCTTTCCCGGACCGGCGGGCCGGCGGCCGCCCGCCGCCTTCGGGCGGTTCGCCACCCTGGTGGCGGGCTCGGTCCTGGTCACCGTGCTGTCGGGCGGGCTGGTCGCCGGGCTCGACGCCGGGTTCGCCTACAACACCTTTCCCCTGATGGACGGCGAACTGGTGCCCGCGGCCCTGTTCGCCATGGATCCGTTCCTCGTCAACTTTTTCGAGGACATCGCCACGGTGCAGTTCACCCACCGGCTGTTTGCCCTGTTGGTGCTCGCCGCCGTCGGGGTGTTCTGGCTGCGCGCGCGCAACGCCGGACTGGCGCCGCGCGGGCGCGTTGCCCTCGACGTCCTGGCGGTGACGGCGGCCGGTCAGGTGGTGCTCGGCATTTCGACCCTGCTGCTGGTGGTCCCGGTGCCCCTTGCCGCGGCCCACCAGGGAGGCGCCCTGGCCCTGTTCACGGCCGCCCTGTGGACGGCGTACGAGCTGGGCCCGGGGGCGGGGCGGCGAAAGGGGCGCCGGCCTCCCGGCTGACGCGGTCGCCGGGCCCGCCGGGTGGGTGCCGGCGCCGCCGGACGCGCCGAAAGGCCAACTCCTCCTTGATATTTTGGCCGGCGCCGGGCACCTTCTCGGGCCGGGGCCGGCGGGAAAGGGCTTCGGCCGGTGCGGCAAATACGGTACAATGGGCCTTCCTTGGTGAGACGGTCCCACGGCAAAGGCGATGGCATATGAATAGGTGGAGGCGTTTCCGCCCGGCGCTGATTCTGACCTTTGCCCTTGCCGCGGGCGCGGCGGTGTCGCCGTCGCTGATCGGGTGCGGCACCGAGGAATCGCCGCTCGGCCACGTTTTCAACGTCCTCAGCGGCCAAGATATCACCCTTTCCCAGGACGCGGTCCGCGAACTGGAGCGCTTCCGGGAGGTCTACGACGCCTATGCGGCCGACGCCGGCAAGCACCGGCGGTTCGAGCAGTTTCGCGATGCCTTCAAACGCGTCCGCTTCAGCTACGTGCGCGAGGTCGCGGACGCCAAGCTCATCGACGCCGCCATCAAAGGGGTGCGCGATCTGAACGCCGAGCCCGGCGCCGTGCCGGCGGGAGAATTGGTGGAGACGGCGCTGGATTCCATGATGTCGGCGCTGGATCCCCATTCGGCGTACCTCAACGCGGACGAACTGCGCGATATCCAGGTCACCACCAAGGGCGAGTTCGGGGGGCTCGGGATCGTCGTCACCATGGAAAACGGGGTGGTCAAGGTGGTGTCCCCGATCGAGGATACGCCGGCGTTCCGCGCCGGGCTCAAGTCCGGCGACCTGATCACCCACGTCGACGGCGAACCGATCAAGGCCAAGAACATTTTACGGGCGGTCAAGAAATTGCGCGGCCCGCCGGGGACGGACGTCCGCCTGACCGTGAGCCGGAGCGGACAGGCGCCCTTTGATCTCACCATCACCCGGGCCATCATCAAGGTCCGCTCCGTGCGCTGGCGGACCGAGGGCGCCGTGGGCTATGTCCAGGTCGTCAATTTCAGCGAGAAGGTGGAGCATGGCGTCGAGAAAGCCATGGAGAGCTTGCGCCGGGACCTGGGCCCGCGCATGAAGGGGCTGGTTCTGGACCTGCGCAACAACCCCGGCGGGCTGCTTAATCAATCGCTTTTCCTGGCCGACGCTTTCCTGGAAGACGGCCAGATCGTCGCCGTGCGCGGCCGCGCCGTCAAGGACACCGTCTATAGAGCCAAAGACGGGGACCTGGCCAACGGGGTGCCCATGGTCGTGCTCATCAACGAGGGCTCGGCCTCGGCCTCGGAGATCGTCGCCAGCGCGCTCCAGGACCACGGCCGCGCCACGGTCATGGGCGTGCGCTCCTTCGGCAAGGGATCGGTGCAGACCATCACCCGTCTGCCCATGGAGGGCGGCCTGCGCCTGACCACGGCCCTCTATTACGCGCCGTCGGGGCGGGCCATCCAGGCGCGCGGCGTCGAACCCGACATCACGCTCACCCGTGCCGATGCCAAGGAGTCCAAGCGCCAGCGGGAATCCGATCTTCCCGGCGCCCTGCCGGCGGTCGCCGTGAAGAAGCCGGACACCCGCCTGACCCTGAAAGAGACCGATTGTCCGGCGGTGGGCGAGAAGAAGGACCGGGCGCTGGGCTGCGCCCTGGCCCTGCTGCGCGCCGGTTCCCAGAAAGAGTTTCTGGCTTCGATCGGCGCCCACAAGTCCATGTAGGCAAGCCCGGCCGGGGCCGCCGGTTCCCGTTCACATGTCCATCACACGCCGATCATAGGGAGATCGTTTCATGGGGGATTCCTTGTCCAGATTGGTTCGGCCGCATGGCGGCGGCGAACTGGAGCCGTTGCTGATCGGTGCGGCGGAGCGCGCCGAGGCGCTGAAGCGGGCCGACGGGCTCAAAAAAGTGCCGATGACCAGCCGGGAAACCTCCGACCTCATCATGATGGCCATGGGCGCCTATACGCCGTTGACCGGGTTCATGGGGGAAGCGGACTGGCGCGGCGTCTGCCAGGACATGAAAATGGCGGACGGCCTGTTCTGGCCCATCCCCATTACCCTTTCGGCGGACGAGGATCGTGGCGTCGCCGTCGCCGACGAGGTGGCCCTGGTCGATGGGGATTCGGGCGAGATCATGGCCATCATGACGGTGCGGGAAATCTATGCCATCGACAAGCGCTTCGAGTGCGGCGGGGTCTACGGCACGACGTCGACCGACCATCCCGGCGTGAAGACCGTGATGGAGCAGGGCGCGGTGAACCTGGCCGGTCCGGTGACGGCGCTCAGCGAGGGTGTGTACCCGGAACTGTACCCGCGCTTGTTCCTGCGCCCGGCCGACTCCCGCGCCCTGTTCGCCGAGAAGGGATGGTCGCGCGTGGTCGCGCTGCAGACCCGCAACCCCATGCACCGCAGCCACGAACATCTGGCGAAGATCGCCATCGAGGTCTCCGACGGCGTCTTCATCCACCAGGTACTGGGCAAGCTCAAGCCCGGCGACATCCCCGCCGAGGTGCGGGTGAAGGCCATCGATGTCATGATCGACAATTACTTCGTGCCCGGAACCGCCGTGCAGGCCGGCTATCCCATCGAG
Organism: Pseudomonadota bacterium; assembly: GCA_022567015.1. GTDB lineage: Bacteria > Pseudomonadota > Alphaproteobacteria > Rhodospirillales > 2-02-FULL-58-16 > JACZQZ01. The sequence continues at coordinate 15,405 of JADFHR010000014.1, read as the reverse complement.
ATGCGCTACGCGGGTCCCCGCGAGGCCCTGCTCCACGCCCTGTTGCGCCAGAACTTCGGCTGCTCCCACCTGATCGTCGGGCGGGACCATGCCGGGGTCGGCGATACCTACGGCCCGTTCGACGCCCAGCACATCTTCGACACCCTTTGGGAGGGCGCCCTGGAGACCACGGCGCTGAAGATCGACATCACCTTTTACTGCACCAAATGCCTCGGCATGGCGACGGGGAGGACGTGTCCGCACGGGGCCGAGGACCGGGTACTCATCTCGGGCACCAGACAGCGCGAGATGCTGTCCGCCGGCGAGGACATCCCGCCCGAGTTCAGCCGTCCCGAGGTGGTGGCCGTCCTCAAGGAATATTACGCGACCCTGAAATAGGCGGCCGCCGGGCCGCGGGACAGGCCCGGAGTTGCCCCGGCGCCGGCTTCCAAAAAGGCGATCCCGCTTTGCGGACGGGGTGGAGGGACCTAGCGCACCGGCGGAAGCGAGAACGCCGGGCGTTCCTTGCCCAGGCCCGGTACCATGCCACTGGCTGAAAGGTGGCGCCGCGCCGCGCTGCTCAGCCCCAGCTCGAAGACGGTGCGGACGGCCTGGGTGCGGTTGGCCACGCCGAGCTTCCGGTACACGCCCTTCAGATGCACCTTGACGGTGATCTCGCGCAGGCCCAGCTGGCGGGCGATTTCCTTGTTGGGATGCCCTGCGGTCAACAGCGACAGAACCTCGCGCTCCCGCCGCGTCAATTTGTCCAGGGGCGTGGGATTGTGAACACTGCTTTCGGGTGATTCGATCCCTGCCGCCTCCATGCGCTCGGCCTCGGCGACCAGCATCGAGGGCAGGAATTTCTCGCCCGACAGCACCAGCCTGAGGGCGTTGAGCATGGCTCGGCAGCCAATGGTCTTGGGGATGTATCCCGCGGCGCCCCGCTCCAGGGCGGTGTAGGCGTCGTTCAGATCCACGGAGCCCGTGAGGATCACGATGGGGATGCCGGGAAAGCGCCTCCCCATCGCATCGAGCCCGTTGAGGTGATTCATCCCAGGCATATACAGATCGAGGATGATGAGGTCGGGAAGGGGCCCCCGGGAGGCCTTGTCGACGGCTTCATCGAAGTTCGAGGCTTCAAGGACCTCGACGTCTCCGGAAATTTTTTTCAATAACGAGCTTACACTTTCGCGTATCAGATTATGGTCGTCGGCGAATACTATTCGCATTGCTCCCTCCGGTATTAGTCCTGGACCCCTGAGATATGGATTAACGGGATTTCATATTTCAAACTTACTCGAACATGACATCCATAAGGAAAACAGATTTCTCGTTTGTCCCGACGCCGGCGCGTATGTTGTTCCCAGTGCCTGCCCCGCGAAAACCGCTAGCCGCTTCCCCTCTATCGTTCACAATGAAAGGAATTCCCAGGGAATGCAAGGTATACGAGTGTATAGGGGGTGCACTATACCAAAGCCCAATTGCGACCTCCGGCCGGACCCATTTAACTCTTGAGTCGGGAGCCGGGCGGAGACTGCTGTGACGGCGGATACTCACCGCTTTGATACCCGCCGAAGAAACCAGTCCGGGCCTCAACGGCGTGTCCAACGTCAAGGACAGGAGCACGGGACGGGCGGCCCGGGAGTTCCTCAGGAGCAGGGTCGAAAGTACTCACTTGATGATTGTAATAGTACTCGCCCCTATACCTTTTTGCGGCAGGCGGCGGGCCGGGATTAAGGACGGAGTAAATATGCAATAAAACGAAACGAAGAGTCGGGACAGAGTTTTGTCGCTCGAACACAGGGTGAGAGCACAAGGTAGCACGCGAATCGAGACGGCGTGTTTTGCGGAATGCGTGGGAAAGAGATTTTTTGTGTACATCGGAAGATAAACGGCGGGCCGGCTGTCACCGCCTCCCACGGATTTTTCCTTTGTTCATTTGCGACGGGTCGTGGGCGGTTACGTCCACGACGGTCCGGTGCCGTCAACACCGGATGTCCGCCAACAAGCAACAAGAAATAGGAGGAATAGGATAATGAAAGGCGTCGCCGGACAAGACAGTAGCCCGAGTACCCCGCCAAGTGCCAACCGCTTTGCCGAAGCGCTCCAGGAGGAGAGGCGCCTTCTTATCGTCGACGACGAACCCGAGATCGTCGAGGAGCTTGCGCTGTTTCTCCGCAAGAAGGGGTTCCAATGCGAGACCGCGTTCGACGGCCAGGAGGCGCTGGAGAAAATCAAGCAGGAACCGGAGATCGCCATCGTCCTGACCGACATCCGCATGCCCGGAATCGACGGCCTGGAACTGACCAAGCGGCTCAGGGAGAACTGGAGCGATCAGCGGGACCTGGAGATCATCATGCTCACCGGGCACGCCGGCATCGATCAGGCGGTAGAGGCCCTGAAGATGGGCGCGATGGATTTTCTGACCAAGCCGGTTTCGCTCAAATACCTGCTGAATACGGTCCAACAGGCGGACAAGGCCATCTGCCTGCGCCGCCTCGACCACCAGTACAGGGTGATGCTGAGCGAAGAGTTGGACGGCAGGACCGCAGAGGTGAAGCAGCTTCTGGCCGAGCTCGAGGCGCTCAAGCAGGAGCTCCTGACCGGCAACCCGTCGCCCGCCGTGGACGAGTGCATGAAATCCATCTTCCTGCCGAGCGTGCGCCATGAACTGAGCCCGGTGGTGGAGACCATCTCCGGCATGACGGCGCTGCTCGAGGAAGATGAACGGATCGCGGCCATCGACGGGGCCGATCTTTACCTTGAACACCTGGCCCAGGCGGCGCGGGAGGCGCAAGTGTTCACCGACACATTGAGCGACCTCATGGCCGCCATGTGCGGCGAGATCACCTTGTCGAAGACGGCGGTCTCCCTGGAGGATGTTCTCGCCGACGTGCTTTCCATCGCCAATCCCAAGGCCGCCGCCGCCGGCGTCAGCCTGGAGACGCACATCCCGGACGACCTGCCGGACGTCTGCGGCGACCATGGGCGCATCGCGCAATCCCTGACCCGCATTCTGGAATCCGGGATCAATCTTGCGCCCATGGGGGGGGCGCTCTCGCTCCGCGCGGAAGCCCTCGATCAGGAGGTTCAGTTTCGGATCACCCTGCACGGGGCGCCGATGGCACCCGCACCCGAGGATGAAGACGCCGGCCCCCGTTCCGCGGACGCCGTCAAGTCCCTGCCCCACCTCTCATCCGATCGGCTGGGCATCGGTTACACCCTCGCCTGCCGTCTGATCCAGATGTTGGGCGGCTCGGTCAGGCTGGAGTCGCAACCGGACTCCGGGCCGACATTCGTCGTCACCTTGCCGCGATGAGCCCTCCCTCGGGCGCCGGAAACGGTATGGCCCCGGCGGTTGAACGTCCGGCCGCGGTATCGTTGACGGCGCTGCGGCCGGCCCTGTTTCTCCTTGTCCTGACGGGCGCGGGAGTGGCGGGCAACCATTTCAGCCTGCCCTTTTTGTTCGGCGTCGATTTCCTGTTCGGCAGCATCGCCGCCATGCTCGCGGTGCGGATTTTCCCCCTGGTGTGGGGCGTACCGGTGGCGGCGGTGGTGGCAGCCTATTCGATGGTCCTGTGGGGCCACCCCTACGGAGCCGTGGTGTTTACCCTGGAGGCGCTGGTCGTCGGCCTGTGGACGACCCGCGACGAGGACCTGGCGCTCCGCGACGGGGTGTTCTGGGCGGTCCTCGGGCTGCCCATGATCTGGGTGTTGTACGCGGGCCCCTTGGACATGGACCGGAGCGCCGTCGTTCTGGTCATGCTCAAGCAAAGCGTCAACGGACTTTTCAATGCCGTCGTCGCCGGGTTCCTGCTCAGTCACCTTCCGTTCAGACGCTGGGCCGGAGTCGCGGACGAGCGTGCGTCGGTTTCCTTTCAACGGACCTTCGTCAATCTGCTTGTGGCCTTCGTTCTCATTCCGGCGCTGCTGTTGGTCGTGGTGGCGGGCCGCGAGCAGTTCCGGGAGATGAGGAAACATATCGCCGACGACCTGGCCAACCAGTCGTCGTTGATCAGAATGCAGTTGGACACCTGGAACCAGCGCCATCTCGGCGATCTTTCCATGTTCGTCGAGACCGCCCTCGGCGGCCGGCAGGTTTCGGTGGAGGCCCTGCGCGAAGCCGTCGCCCGGCTGGGAGGACAAATTCCGGGGGTGCTCCGCATCGAGGTGGCCGATGGCGCCGGCGATGTGGTTGCGCTCTATCAAAGGGATGGCGCGGAGCCGGGGGCGGCCGGCCCCGGCCAAAGAATTCATCTGCGCCTGGTGGCCGGAACGGGCGCGCCCGCGCTGTCGTCCGCCGGCGGGCCCGTCCCCTTCGGCCGCGACACGGGCATCACCCATACCGGGCTTGCGACCGCCGCCGGCGGGTCCGGAATCATCCGGGCCGTTCTGGCACCGGAGTACTTCGATGCGTTCCTGCAGGCGATCAAAGGGGACGGCGGGCGGGAGATCACCGTGATCGACGGCGCGGACGGGGTCATCGCCAGCACCGATCCGGCGGCCACGACCGGGGCCGCCTTCGACTTCAAGCGCGGCGGCACCCTGGCGGCCATGGACGACGGGAACGGAATCTTGCACTGGCTGCCGCCGCCGGCCGGGCTCCCGAAGATGGCGCGCTGGCACCGGTCCCGGTTTCTCAAGGTCTCGGCCCTTGACGACGCCGGGGCGTGGCGGCTCGTGGTGGGGATCCCCGCCGCCTCCTACGTGGAACGCCTGCGCGTCCGCTACGGCTACGATTTCGGCCTTGCCCTGGCCGTCGTCCTGGCGGCACAGGTTCTCGGCACCCTGCTCCGGCGCAAGCTGGTTGCGCCCCTGGTGTCCCTGGCGCGGGTGACGACCGACCTGCCCGATAAGATCCTTCACCGCCGGGCCGTCGACTGGCCAAAAAGTCCGCTCGTGGAGATCGAGTCCCTGATCGGCAATTTCAAGTCCATGGTGGGGCGCCTGAGCCACGAAATATTGGAGCGCGAGCGCATCGCCGAAGAGATCACCCGGATGATTGAAACCAACACCGCACCCATTTTCGGCATCGACGCTTCGGGCAAGGTGAACGTGTGGAATCAAGCCGCCGCCCGCGTCACCGGGTGCGAGCGCGACGAGGTCCTTGGGCGCGATCTGGTCGACGATCTCGTCGTCGCGGAGAACAGGGAAGACGTCCGCGCGCGCGTCGCCGAGGCCTTGCGCGGCCGGCAGCTGGAGAGCTCGGAGGTGTCGTTGCGCGCCAAGGACGGCACGGTGCCGGTGCTTCTTGTGAATTTCACCGCCCGCAGGGACGCCGAGGGGACGATTTTCGGCGTCATCGGGGTCGGCCAGGACATCACCGAACGCCGCCGTATCCAGGCCGAGCTCATCCAGGCCTCGAAGCTGGCGACTCTGGGTGAAATGGCGACCGCCGTTGCCCACGAGCTCAACCAGCCCCTCAACATCATCCGCATGGCCGCCGACAGCGCCATCGACGCCGTCGACACGGACACCGAAGACGTGGCGTTCCTGCGCGGCAAGTTCGAACGCATCAGCCGGCAGGCGGGAAGGGCCGCGGCCATCATCGACCACATGCGGATCTTCGGCCGCAAGGTCGACGACAAGCCCCATGCCTTCGACCCGCGCGACGCCGTGCTGGGGGCGCTGTCGCTGATGGGCGAACAATTGCGCCTGAAGGAAATACAGGTCGTCACCCGTATTCCGGAACACTGCCGCAAGGTGTCGGGTCATGACGTCCAGTTCGAGCAGGTGGTGCTGAACCTGCTGACCAACGCGCGGGACGCCATCGAGCTGTGTGGCGGCGACAAGGACGGGGCGACGCCGGAGCGCCGCATCGAGCTGGAGATCTCGGACGACCCGAGCACGGATACTTTGCAACTCCGTGTCCGGGACACCGGCAGCGGGATCCCCGAGGCCGTGCTGGGGCGCATCTTCGAGCCGTTCTTCACCACCAAGAAGGTCGGCAACGGGACCGGACTGGGGCTGTCCATCAGCTATGGCATCGTCACCGAGATGGGTGGGGTGATCGAGGCGCGGAATGCGGACGACGGCGCGGAAATAACCATCAGTCTCCCGGTCGCCGGCGGGGATGCCGACTCCCAGGACAGCCGCGGCGGTGGAAGCGACACCCGGTCCTAGGGAGCCTCTCTACGCCGGGGTGTCGCGGAAGGACGCCCACTTTTCCGTACCGCCCCGGTTTTCCAGGTAATTGATCAGCGCGGATACCGGCTTGCGTTGGTAAGCGGTGCCCGACCGTTCGAGCAGGATGGTGGACGCCTCCTCGAAGGTCAAAGCCTCGCGGTAGGCGCGCGGGCTCGTCATGCCGACAAAGGCATTGGCGACGGCGAGGATGCGGGCCGTGCGCAGGGTCTCTTCTTCCTTTTTGCCCAGCGGTCCGGTCCCGTCCCAGGTCTCGCGCATCTGGCGGATGGTTTCCACCACCGGGCCCTCGAAATCCACGCCGTCCAGGAGATCGACACTGACCATGTAACTGTTGGCGACCAGGGTGCGTTCTTCGGCCGTGAGCTCCCCGGTCTTGGTCAACACCTCGGGCGGGATGAAGATTTTGCCGATGTTCATCAGGGTGCCGGCGATTTCGGCCGTCTGCGCCTCCCCGTCCGGCACGCCCATTTCCTCGGCGATGCAGCGCGCGACCTCCGCCACCCGCACGGAATGGTGGGCCGAGAAGGGGTCCCGGCGGTCGACCACGCTGGTCAGCGTGCCGATAAGCTGATGCAGCCTCTGTTCGCTGCGCTGGCGCGCGTCCGTCAGTTCGGTGATGTCGTCCAGCACCATCAAGACGCCGGGCGGATGATCCCGGGTGCCGGGCAACGGAATGTGTTCCGACTTGATCACCCGCTCCTCGTCGTCGATCCCGAACCTGTGGGTGTGCGATTCGCGTTCGGCCGCGGCGAGCACGCGGCGGTTGATCTCGGTAAGCGCCTTGGCCTTCACCGGCCCGATGACATCGGCCAGCGGCTTGCCCAGCATGTCGTCCACGGCGATGCCGGCCTCTTTCGCGGCGGGCTCGTTGGCGAAGGTGTACCGGGCGTCGCCGTCGACGGCGGCGATGACGGTGGGCTGGCTGTCGGTGACGACGCGCAGGAACGTGCTCAGGGTTTCGAGGCGCTCGGCCGTGGTGCGGAATCTCTCCGTGGATTCCTTCTCGCGCAGAACGGTGCCGTGGCGCCACACGGCGATGATGGTCACGGTCACGGCGACGATGACCAGCACGAAAACGCCAAGCATCGTCCTCAGCCGCGTTTCCGTATCGCCCAGGGCCTCGGCCCAGGAGACCTTGCGCACCAGCATCCAGGGCAGGCTGGCCAGGGACCTGGAGACGACGAGCACCTCGTCGCCGGCATAGTCTTTCCTGACGGCGAAGCCGCCGGGCTTCTCCAGCGCATAGGCCGCCGCCAGATCGGCGGTGTCGAGGGCCAGGGACCGCTGCAGCGGCGGCGTCCCGTCGGCGAGGGGGGAAAGATAGTCCACCACCGCGCCGGCGGCGCGGACCACGTACGTCTCGGCCGTCTTGGCGATCTCTCCCGGTTGCGCCAGGCGCTCGAAGAGGTCCCGGCCGATGACGCGTATGGCGACCACGACGCCGATGCCCTTGGCGCCCTCGGTCTCGCCCTGAACGGCGAACACGGGCAACACGAAACCCATGGTCGGCAGGTTGCTGGCGCCGGTGTACATGTCGATCAACGCCGGTTCGCCGCCGAGTGCCTTGGCGACGGCGTCGCGGATGGGGCCCGCCAGCGGCGGCATCCCCGGGGTGGCGACGATGGACCGGCCGTTGGCGTCGACCAGACCGATGCCGGCGACGCCCACCCGTTCCACGTTCGCCCGCACCTCCCAGCCCGCCGGCGAGGGCGTGAAGCCGGCGCGGTTGGCCGTGGCCGTAAGCAGGTTGCGCAGGTATCCGGCCTCCGCCGCCTCGTCGGTGACCCGGGACTTGTCCCCTTCGCCCATGGTGAGCTCGGTCATGTAAAGCTGGAGCGAGGCGTTCTCCGTCAACTCGCGCAGGGCGGCGAAATTCTGGTCTACCCATTCGTTGACGGCGGCGGCGCGGCTGTCGGCGACTATTCCCAAGCGGATCTGCCACGCCCGCATTTCCCGCTGGCGCCCGTCATCGACGAATTTGGGAGTGAAATACAGGGCCGCGGCGACCAAGGCCACCAGCGTGATCCCCAGGCCCATGGCGACCTTGTCGACCGGCCTGCGCGGTTTCGACTCCAGCCCGGCCGGATCGTCCATGGCGTTCTCCATAGGAACGAGAAATGCGATGGGCAAAACTTACGGCATCGCGGGCCGGACGCAAGGGGGAAATGCCGGGGCCGGCGGCCGGGCCGGGGAGAGCGGAGCGGGGCGCGGACCGTGCGGGTTCAACGCTTCCTTGCGGTGCGGGCGCGAACGCGCTACCCATCGTGCCGCAACCGGGCGGCGCGCCGTCCGCACAACCGGGACCGGCCACTAGACATGCTGCACACCCCGAGAGCGACCCGCGGCGCGGTCGTCGCGCCGCACCACCTGGCGGCCCAGGCGGGGCTGCGCGTGCTCGGAGAAGGCGGCAACGCCATCGAGGCGACGGTCGCGGCGGCGGCGGCCATCGCCGTTGTCTATCCGCACATGAACGGCCTTGGCGGCGACAACTTCTGGCTCATCGGGGACGGCCGCGCAGCACCCCTCGGCATCGACGCCTGCGGGCCGGCGGCGGCCAAGGCGGACATCGCCTTCTACAAGGACCACGGGGCCGGGACCATTCCTGCGCGCGGCCCGCTGGCCGCGTTGACGGTGGCGGGGGCGGTCTCGGGCTGGCAGGCGGCGCTCGGCGTGAGCGCCCGTTGGGGCGGCGCGCTGGCGCTCTCCCGCCTCCTCGAGGACGCCGAATACTATGCCCGCGAAGGCGTTCCGGTGACCACCAGCCAGCACCACAACACCCGCGACAAGCGCGACGAATTGCGCGGCGTGCCCGGGTTCGCCGCAACCTATCTGATCGACGGCGAGGCGCCGCGACCGGGCGCGCTTTTCCGCAACCCGGCGCTCGCCGGGACTCTCGCGCGCCTCGGCCGCGACGGGCTCGACGATTTCTACCGGGGCGCCCTGGCGCGGGACATCGCCGCCGGGCTGGCCAAGGCCGGCAGCCCCGTCTCGGCGGCCGACCTGGCGCGCTACCGGCCGCTCACGGTGCGGCCCCTGGAACTGACCCTGGCCCGGGGGACGGCCTACAACCTGCCGCCCCCGACCCAGGGGCTGGCGTCGTTGATCCTGCTCGGGGTTTTCGAGCGCCTGGGCGTCGGCGAGGCGGAAGGATTCGCCTTCGTCCACGGCCTCGTCGAGGCCGCCAAGTGCGCCTTTCGGGTGCGCGACGCCCACGTGACGGACCCCGCCTACATGGACGTGGACCCGGCGGGTTTCCTGAGCGGGGCGGCGCTCGACGGCATGGCGGCGTCGGTGGACCGGGCGCGGGCGGCGCCCTGGCCCGACGCCGCGCCCGGCGGCGACACCGTGTGGCTGGGGGCCATCGACGGCGAGGGCCGGACCGTCAGTTTCATCCAGAGCATCTACTGGGAGTTCGGCTCGGGCGTGGTGCTGCCCGACACCGGGATCACCTGGCAGAACCGTGGCACCAGCTTCACTCTCATCGAGGGCGCCCATAACTGCCTGGAGCCGGGGCGCCGGCCGTTCCACACCATCCAGCCGGCGATGGCCGTGCTCGGCGACGGCCGGGTCATGGTCTACGGCACCATGGGCGGCGAGGGCCAGCCGCAGACCCAGGCCGCCCTGTTCACCCGCCACGTGCTGTTCGGTCAGGATCTCCAGGCGGCGGTCACCGCGCCCCGCTGGCTCCTGGGCCGCACCTGGGGCGCGGAGGCGACCAATCTCAGGGTCGAGAACCGGTTCGCGCCGGACGTCATAGACGCCCTGAAGGCGGCCGGCCACGACGTCGAGGTGGTCGGTGCCTTCGATCCGGTCATGGGACACGCCGGCGCCCTGGTCGGTCATCCCTCGGGCCTCATCGAAGGCGCCGCCGACCCCCGCGGCGACGGGGCGGTGGCGGCGTTCTGACGCGCCGCCCGCCGGCTGGCACGCCGGCGGGCTACCAGCCGATGGCGTTGGGCAGCCAGGTGGCGAGCGACGGATACAGGAACAGCAAAACCAGCCCGATCAGTTGCATGCCGACGAACGGCATGACGCCGACGTAGATGTCCCTGCTCGACACCTCGGGCGGCGCCACGCCCTTGAGGAAGAACAGCGCCCAGCCCACGGGCGGCGTCAGGAACGAGGTCTGCAGGTTGACCCCGGCCAGGATGGCGAACCACACCGGATCCACCCCCGCCCTGTCGAGGATCGGCCAGAACAGCGGCAGCACGATGTAGCAGATCTCGATCCACTCGAGGAAAAAGCCGAGCAGGAACAGCATGAAAAGAACGAAGATAATCTGCGCATTCACCCCGCCGGGCACGTACTGGAACATCATCTCGATCAGCTCGTCGCCGTTGAGGCCGCGAAACGCCAGCGAGAACGCCTGGGCGCTGATCAGGATGAAGAACACCATGGCGCTGATGCGAAGGGTTCCCTGGACCGTTTCGATGATCACCTTCTTGGTGAGCCGTTTGCCGAGAAAGGCGATGAGGATGCTGCCCAGGCCGCCCATGGACGCGGCCTCGGTCGGCGCCGCGACGCCGCCGATGATGGAGCCCAGCACCGCGAAAATGAGGAAGATCGGCGGCAGGACCACGACGAACAGTTTCTTGATCAGCTCCCGGCCGGACATCAGGGCCCGCTCTTCCGCCGGGATCGCCGGCGCCATATCGGGCCTCAGCCAGCCGACCAGCAACATGTAGGTGGCGTAGAGGCCGGCCAGCATCAGGCCGGGGATCATGGCGGCGGCGAACAGGGTGCCGAGGCCGGTGCCCAGGATGTCCGAGAGCAGGATCAGCACCAGGCTGGGCGGGATGATCTGGCCCAGGGTCCCCGACGCGCAGATGGTGCCGCAGGCCAGCGACTTCGAATACCCCCGGCGCAGGAACACGGGCAGGGTGAGCAGGCCCAAGGTGACCACCGTGGCGCCGACGATGCCCGTGGACGCGCCCATGAGCACGCCGACCAGGATGATCGAAAGCCCCATGCCGCCGCGCAGGCCGCCCGCGGCGTGGCCGATCACGTCGAGCAGGTCCTCGGCCAGGCGCGAGCGTTCCAGCATCACGCCCATGAACACGAACAGCGGGACCGCCATCAGGATCTGGTTATCCACGACCCCGAAGATGCGGATCGGCAGCAGGTTGAACAGTGCGAACTCGCCGCCGAGATAGGCGAACAGGAACCCGGACATGGCCAGCGCGATGGCCACCGGGATTCCGATAAACAGCAACCCGAAAAGGGTCAGCCCCATGAAAACGGGGAAGATCATTTCCCCGAGCCCCACAAGGTCGCCCACCGCCAGGATCAAGCCGCCGATGATTTCCTGCACGGCCGCGGTTCTCCGTCAGCCCGCGTGCCGCGGTTGGCGTAAGCCTTCGATGGCGCTCAGCATATCGGCCAGCGCCTGCATGGCCAGGATGGCGAAGCCGATGGGGATGAACGAGCGCAAGAGCCAGCGGTGCGGCAGCCCGCCCGGATCGGGCGAACCCTCGTCGATGCGGTAGGCCTGGCCGACGAAGCCGGTGGCGAGGTCGATGATGATGAGCGAGATGACGAGGATGGAAAGGGCGGCGGCAAGATCGACAAGGGCGCGGGTGTGGACGCGGAACTTGTCGTAGAAGATGTCCACCTTCACATGATCGTTGTGGCGCAGCGCGTAGCACATGCCGATGAGCGCGATCGGCGATATCATGTGCCACTCCAGTTCCTGCAGCTCCATGGGACCGATGCGGAGCAGGTAACGCAGGATCACGTTGGTACCGACCAGCGCCACCTGGGCGATGCAGACCCAGGCGACCACCCGGCCGACGACGTCGACGAAGGCGTCGATGCCGCCCTTCAGGCTCACGTCCTCGGGTTGCGGCGCCGCGGACGGCCGCCCGGGCAGTACGAACAGCTCGGCCGCCAGCCACAGGGTGAGCCAGCCCATATACATGGCCAGCGCCACCCATGCGTCCCGATGGTCGAACTCGATCTTCACCTCCAGGGCGATGAGCAGCCAGGCGACGGGAGCGAGCCCCAGGAACAAGAACCAGTCGGCACGGCCGCGGTCCAGGCACCGTTTCACCGCCAGCACCATGGCGAACATGAACAGGAAGGAATCGAGAAAGAACCAGGCCGGCCCGGCCATGGGAACGAACAGATGAACCGCGATCCCGGCCACGATCAGCGGCACCAGGCCGAACACGAAAGTCAACCGGCCGATCCGCCCTTGCGGATAGAGATACAGGAAATAGATCTGGTGAACGTTCATTCCGCCCCTCGGCGCCCGCCCTCGACCGTCACGGCATCGAGGCCCCCGATGCGCTGATTTTCATTGGGAACGGTAGGGTGGCGGCCCCGCGCCCCCGGAGGGACGCGGGGCCGCGCCGGTGTCAGCCACCGCGGACCCGGATGGCGAACTGACGTTCGCTCGAATTGGCCCACTTGTCGTGCTGTTTCTTGAAGCTCATGAACGAGTCGTGGACCTTGCGGGTCACGGGATCGGCCGCGGCCCCGGCCTCGAGCACCTCCTTGGTCTTCTTTCGAAGCTCCTCGATGACGTCCGTGGGGAGTTCAGAGACCTTGACCCCGTAATTCTTGACGAGGTCATCGAGCGCGCCACCGTTCAACGCCTCGGCAGACGTGTGGGCGATGATATTGGCCGCCGCCGCGACGTGGCGGACGATGCTCTGGATGTCCTTCGGAAGGGCATCGAAGGCCTTCTTGGAGATCAAGAGCTCCGTCGTCGTCGATGGCTCGTGCCAGCCGGTGCTGTAGTAGTTCTTGGCCGCCTTGTGCAGACCCAGGCGCCGGTCCTGCAGGGGACCGACCCATTCGGCCGCGTCGATGACGCCGCGCTCCAGCGCCGGGAAGATCTCGCCGCCGCCCAGGCTCTTCACGTTGACGCCGATCGCCTTGTAGATCTTGCCGCCGAGGCCGGGGATGCGCATCTTCAGGCCCTTGAAATCGGCGAGCGAGTTCACCGGCTTCTTGAACCAGCCCGTCATCTGGACGCCGGAGTTGCCGCACGGCATGCCGAGGACGCCGAAATCGTTGTAGATTTCGTTCCACAACTCGAGCCCGCCGCCGTGGTAATACCAGGCGTTCTGGCCCTGGAAGGTCATGCCGAAGGGGACGGTGCCGAAATACTGGAGCGCCGGCACCTTGCCCGACCAGTAATAGGCCACGGCCGAGTTCATCTCGACGGTACCGCCGGTGACGGCGTCGAAACCGCCGTTCCACTTGACCAGTTCGCCGGCCGCGAACAGCTTGATCTTCAAGCGGCCGTTAGACGCTTCGTCGATGGCCTTGACGATCCACTCGGCGCTGCCCGGACCGCTCTGGTAGAACGGCAGGCCCGGCGGGAACGATGTGGTCATCCTCCACTTGAAGGTCTTTTCCGCGCGGGCGATGTTGGGCGCGGCGATGGCGCCGACAACCGCACCGGCAACGCCGGCCCTCAAGAATGTACGTCGTTTCATGATGGTACCTCCCTCTGTCCAATTATCTTGTTGGTTTAAGAATTCGCGGGTGCAGCCGAAGCGCCGTTTCTGGTTTGAAACCCCCTTATCCTTAATACGGAAACACGGCGCTAACCGTGGAAAGATGACGGGGTGACCGAAATTCGTGCAACGCCGATTTTTGAAGTTTCGGTATCCTGGACATGCACCTCCCCAACCAAGCGGCCTCCGCAGCGCGCCATACTAGCGGATAGCCACGCAGATTCCACGGGATTATTCCCCGAACCCTTTGACGATCCCGTGATCGCCTGCGCCGGCGAACCGGATTGTGTGCCCATTGCCCTCAATGGTCACGTCATGTACGAATCGGGCGATCAAAAGACAGGAGCCCTCGCCAATCACCGACAGGTCGTTAACGAGGCTGTAGACGGTGTTTGAGCGCTCGATTACCTGGCATTTATCGACGGTTCTGAAGCTCGCGGGCGGATCCAATTGGCCTCCGGAACCGCCAGTATCGATTGTTCTGGACGTGCCGGCTGGATGCACCCAGAATACCTTTTGGTCCGCGATGACGAACAAGGACTCTGAATCCCACGGGTCTGCCGCGAGACGCCAGGCAGGGACGTTCAGGGTCAGCGCCCAATTCCGACCGTTGTCAACAGACCTGAAAAGTCCTTTCTGGAAGTCGGCGATCCACAAATCCCCATTCAATGTTTGGATCAGTCTCTTGGCTCGTCTGCCGCCAAAATCAACACGGGACCAGGTAGCCCCGCCGTCCGTGGACAGGTGAAGTCCATTAAGATCGTTGGAAAGGTACATGGTGTCGGGATCCAGAGGGATGATGTAAAGGTGCCCTCCGGGTGTTGGCCCTAATGCCGACCAGGTATCGCCCTTGTCCAGCGATTTGTATAGGCTTCCCTGGTACACCGTGTAAATTATGTTGTGGTCGACGGGGTGTACGGTTATCTGTCCCCCTCCCTGAGCTAAGGTCTTCCAGTTGATTCCGCCGTCATCGCTCCTTAGAATTGAATTGTCGGAGCTCACGTAAACGACGTTTGTCTCACTATGGTCAAGCGTGGTTTTTGGGAAGTTCACTCGTAGAATCGTGGACCAGCTCTTCCCCCCGTCGACAGTCTTGTACACTCTGGTCTCATGGTCTGCATACGCGATCAGGGGGTTTGATGGGTCGGGCGCCATCCTTCGAATACTGTCTTCGCCAAAGGTCCCTAATATGTCGTACGACCATGTAAACCCTTTGTCATCGCTCTTATGAATACCCCTGGCGTCGCTGCTGACCCAAAGCGCCGAATCCGTCGCCTTAAGGTCGGTAAAATTAATCTCATACAGGCCCACGCCTATTTCATCAATGTTCTTGGTGCCCAGGCTTGCATCTGTTCCTTTGAAAACACTGTCGCCCGCGACGTAAAGTATGTCGTTGACTGGATCTATGGCGAGCCTTTCGACTTCGTTTCCGTCGATATTGGGTCCGGACCCCTGTAATTCATAGAAGGTCTTTCCACCGTCCGTTGTGGCCCGAACCGGGTATCCCGGCGCACCGTAATATGCCACATCCGGGTTTTGTGGATGCACCGCAATCGTCCAGGTCCTGCCCGGATTGATATCTCTCCACGTAGCTCCGCCGTCCTCAGATATTCCGTTGGACGCGTAAACTCTCTGTGGATTTGAGGGCGCAAAGCGTATGGAGCCACGACTTCCAGTCGCACATCGAACCTTGTTCCATGTGGTCCCGCTGTCCCGCGACATCCAAAAGCAGGCACTGCGGTCGCCAAGGGCAAGATTCTTTGAGTCGGCAGTAGAGATATCTATATCGTGTACCGTGTTCATGCCGGGAACG
>JADFHR010000013.1 GCA_022567015.1 Pseudomonadota bacterium | reverse complement strand
GCACCACAAGCGGCGCGCGACGACGCCGGGGGCCGCGGGGGCGTCCCCCGCATATCGTAGCCGGGGGGGCACCCCCCTTGTCCCCCCGGAAGCCTCGCAACGCCGCCCTTCGGGTCGCTTTTCCCGTCCCCTCGGGGCGTCGGGAAGGCTTTCCGATGGCCCCGCATCGCCTGCGCCTCCCCTCCTACCGAGGAAACGGGAAAAGCGATCGTATGGGTGCACTTTAGCTGATGCAGGCCACTAGAACGGCAGCTTCAGCCCCGGCGGCAGGGGCAGGCCGCCGGTCAGTTCGGACATCTTTTCCGCCACCTGGGCATCGACCTTGGCCTTGGCGTCGTTGAAGGCGGCGACCATCAAATCCTCCAGCACCTCCACGTCCTCGGGCGCCGCCAGGGAGGGATCGATCTTCACCTTGCGCGCCTCGGCCTTGCCCGAAAGGGTCACCTGCACCATGCCGCCGCCGGCGGCGCCGGTGACCTCCACCTCGGCCAGGCGCTCCTGCATCTCGCTCATCCTGGCCTGGAGCATTTGCGCCTGCTTCATCATGTCTGCGAGGTTTGTCATCGCGGGGTGGACTCCGGCCGTGGGTGTGGGAGGTTGCCGCCGGCCAGTGTATAACAGGGCCGGGTGGGAGTCATGCAGCACCGGACCCTTTTCGTCTTCGACATCGAGACCGTGCCCGACACCGACGTCGTGCCCAGACTGACCGGGTTCGAGGGCGCCGACGTGGCCGAGCGGCGCCGGGAACTCGAACGCTATCACCTGGACATCACCGATGGGCGCAACCCGTTCGCGCGCCAGCCCTTCCACAAGGTGGTGGCGATCAGCTTCCTGGAGGCGGAGATCGAGCGCGACGGCCGGAACGAGACCTATCTGCTGCGCGACGTGCGCTCCGGGGGGCGGGCGGACTTCGACGAGAAGCAGCTGTTGCAGGGCTTTTTCACCTACTTCGAAAAGCTGAAACCGCGTCTGGTCAGCTTCAACGGGCGCACCTTCGACCTGCCGGTGCTGAAATACCGGGCCATGGTGCACGGCGTCCCGGCGGCCTACCTGCACACGGCGGGCGACAAGTGGAACAGCTACACCAGCCGCTACAGCGCCGACTGGCACTGCGACCTCCTGGAGGTCCTGTCCGACTACGGGGCCTCGGCCAGGGTCCGGCTGAACGAGGTGTGCGCGGTGCTGGGCTTTCCCGGCAAGTTCGGCATCGAAGGATCGGAGGTGGCGGGCCTGTACGACGAGGGCCGCATCGAGGACATCCGCAACTACTGCGAAACCGACGTGCTGAACACCTACCTGGTGTACCTCCGCTTGAGGGTGCACACCGGCGCCCTGACCATCGAGGGGTACAACCGCGCCGTCGCCGACGTCATCGCCTTCATCGAATCCAACCGCGGCGAACGCCCCCACCTGGGCGAATTCCTCGCCGCCTGGGGCGAGGCGTCGGGCAACCGGTTCACCCTGTAGGGCGCTGCCTGAACCAACACGGGCGGACATCGGCAGGCTACGCCCTGGATTCGACGCCGACGCTTTTTATGGGGGCACGCCCCGGTCCAGGGGCGTGAACGCGCCCGGCCCTACCGCCGCCGGGGCGGGTTATTTTTATCGCCCGCCTTATACCAAGGGGCGCCGATCATGACTCATAGAGATCGCGTAGGCGGCTCGTCGGGCAGGAGGAAAGTTGCAGGCGATGCGGTGCATCGTCAAAAATTTTCGACGCCCTCCGACGGGCCGCATACGCGACCGCAACGGCGGCTTACCAAGGCTTTCGGACGGCGTCGCGCACGCTTCGCGATGCCCCGCATCGCCACAGCGCACGCTTAGGGCCGAAAACCTTGGTAAGCCGTCTCTATGAGTCATGATCAGCGACCCTTGGTATCAGGTATGCGCCACCGCCTTCGCGGTCGGTGCTGGGCGGTCTTGGCGCCGGGGCGGACGGCGGGCGGCGCGCTTCGGCCGCCGCCGCCGAAGACCATGACCGCCGCCAGGCCGGCGACGAAGCCGCCGATGTGGGCCCACCAGGCGATGCCGCCCGTGGCGCCGCCCTGGGACGCGGAAAGCTGGACCGTGCCCTGGAACACCTGAACGGCGAACCACAGGCCGGTGTACAGCACCGCCGGCAGGTGCAGGACCAGCGGGAATATGAATATGGGCTGGACCACCGACACCCGGGCGCGGGGGAACAGCCGCGCATAGCCTCCCAGCACCCCGGCGATGGCCCCCGATGCCCCCAGCGCCGGGATGCGGGAGTCCAGGTTGAAGGCCAGGTGGCCGAGGCTGCCGACGGCGCCGCACAACAGATAGAAGCCGAGGAAACGCCAGCCGCCGAGGCGGCCCTCCACGGGCGCGCCGAACAGCCACAGGGTCCACATGTTGACGATCAGGTGCAGGTACCCGGCATGCATGAAGGTGTTGGTCAGCAGCGGCCAGTAATTGTCGGGGTCCAGCCCCGCCTGGCGCGCCAGATCGGGGTGGCCGTAGACGGCGGGCACCAGGGCATAGGTGTAGAGGAACCGGGTGGCCTCGTTCCCGGACAGGCCCAGCTGAACGAAGAACACCGCGATGTTGGCGACGATCAGGATCATCGTCGCCGCCGGCGTCGCGGCGGAAGGAGCGGTGGTTCCGAACGGGATCATTGCGGGTCGGTTGGCCTGAATCGCGGCCGCCCACGGGGCCTTCGCGAAAGCACTAAATAAGGGGACATCTTACTTAATAGATTTTGGAGGACAATTAAGAAAGGTGCCCCTTTATAGGATTCAATTTTAATCCGTGTTTATCCGTGTCCATCCGTGTTCAATTCCCACCGTTCAGGTTTCCATTCCGATAATCGTCCGATCGAGTTGCGCCTGATCATTTGACACGAATGGACACGGATAAACACGGATAGACAACGGTCCGGAGTCGCCGGATTACGCCAGCGCGCGGTGCCATTCTCGCTTATACGGGATTTCGGAAATCTTGATTCCTAGTCGCGCACCTTGTGTTTCGACAAGCTCGAAGGGTAATCCGCACCTCGAGCCCACCGACGGGCGAGGTGCGACTCGTTCATTCTGAAATGCCGTATTACTCGTCGCTGTCGCCGGCGACCGCCAGGTCGATGGCCAGGCTGGAGAACTGGCGCTCGATCTTGGACATGGCGTAGCGGAAGCGGGACATCTCCCATCCCTTGAGCCGGGGCCCCGCCGGCATGGTGACGGTCAGGGGATTGACCTGGCGCCCGCCGCGCAGGATCTCGTAATGCAGGTGGGGCCCGGTGGAGCGGCCGCTGCTGCCGACGTAGCCGATGATCTGCCCCTGCTCCACCCGTTTGCCCTTGCTGAGGCCCTTGGCGAACCGGCGCATGTGGGCATAGGCCGTGGAGTAGGAGGAGTTGTGCCGGATGCGGACGTACCTGCCGTAGGCGCCGTTGCGCCCCACGTACTCCACCATCCCCTTGCCGGCGGCGTATATGGGCGTCCCCGGAGGGGCCCTGAAATCGATGCCGCGGTGCATCCGCGTATAGCCGAGAACGGGGTGCTTGCGCCGGCCAAAGGAAGACGACAGCCGGGCACCGTCGATGGGCGTGCGCAAGAGGGCCTTGCGCGCGCTCTGGCCGTTTTCATCGAAGTAATCGGTCTGCCCGTCGCCGGTGGTGTGTCGATAGAGGGCGTGGCGGGTGCCGCTCAGGGTAAGCGCCATGAAGACAATCCGGCCGCTATGGACCACCGTTCCCCGTTCGTCGTGGAAGCGTTCGAACATGATCTCGAAACTGTCGCCGGGGTAGATGTCGCGCTGGAAGTCCACGTCCCAGGAATAGGCCCGGATCATCTCGATCAGCACCGAAACGGGAAGGCCGGCCCGGGTGCCGGCGTCGAACAGGCTTTGCTTGATCGTCTCCGAGACCCGCGCCAGCCTGCGGGTCAGGGATTTGTTCACGGTCGAGGCCCGGAACCGGCCGTCTACGGTCCGCGTGACCGTGATCAGGCGTTTGAAATCGGGGGTCAGGGTAAACCCCAGGAACCGGCCCGGCGCCACCCCGCCCGGTCCGGGCTGGAAGGTCACGGTGATTTCCTGGCCGGCCTTGATCCGGTGCGGATCGAAATGCCTGCTCAGCGCGGCGATGGCGCCGAGGGCCTCGGTGCGCGGAATCCCGGTGCCGGTCAGCATGCCCGACAGGGTATCGCCCGGACTGGCCCGCAAGGTCTGCGTGAAAGAGGTCTTGTTGACCGGCGTATCCTGGGGGGCGCGCGGACCCTGGGTCTGCAGCGGGCCGGCCGCCGCCGGGCTGCCAAGGGAAAGGGAACCCGGGATAAGCGTGAAAGCAGGGGCAGCCGCCGGGCCGCCGGCCGGATCGTCCCCGGCCGGCCGCAGGAACGAGAGCGCGGCGGACAGGACCGCGACGGCCAGTATTCTGGTCACCCGCATCAGACGCGCTCTCCCTCGCGGCGCGGCGTTTCGCCACGCCGCGCTTCGGTCGCCGGTCTCGACGGACGGTGAAGCCCAGCCCTCAGAATGTCGGCGCCGATGCACCGTGTCAAGGGGATTTCCGGCGATTTATCCATATAAATCAACAATGTCCGACAAATTGTCACGATCGGTTCGTGCCCCGGCGGGGCTCCGCAAGGGGGCGCGGCAAGGACCGCCGCCCCTTGCCGCACGGCGCCGGAGGGGATAGGTTGCCACGTCTTCGCCGCCGCGGCCCCGCCGGGCGGCGGCGGCATCGCCAACGGGTTGCGGCCCCGCCGATCCGCGGCCGGCCGGAGTTGATGCATGAGCGACGACGTGGGTGAGATCGACGAGATCGCCGAAGGCTTCGTCCGCGATCTCGCCGAAAGCGTGCGCGAGATGACCGTGCGTTTCCTTGGTCCGGGGCGCACCGCCGAAAGCGTCCTCGCCCTGGCCCGCAACATGCTGAACATCTTCGACCTTACCCAGGAACGCATGGCCGCCATGTTCCCGCCGAGCCAACCGTTGGCCTGCGCGAAGGGGTGCACGTACTGCTGTCACCTGTTGGTCTTCACCGACGCGCCGGTGGTGTTGCTCATCGCCGACGATCTCCGGCAAACCCTGGCGCCCGCCGCCGTGGAGGAGCTGACGGCCCGGCTGGCGGCCTTCGAGGAAGCGGATTACGGCCTTTCCACGGTGCCGCGCCCCGCCTGTCCCCTTCTCGTCGACAGTTTGTGCCAAGCCTACGATAAGCGTCCGCTCGTCTGCCGCGCCCAGAACGCGCTGGATGTCCGCCAGTGCCTGATGAAATACGAGGGGGGGCGCAAGATGGTCGTCGCCCACGACATCCCGCTGAACGTATGGAACGCGGTGTCCGAGGGCCTGTCGGCGGGCCTGGCCGAGGCCGGGCTGGGGGCGGACGGCACCCTGGAACTGTCCAAGGCGCTGCGCATCGCCCTGGAGACGCCCGACGCGCCTGGGCGCTGGCTGGCCGGCGACGCGCTGTTCGCCCCGGCCCGGTGGAGCGGCGCCGGCGGCGAGCACCGCCTGCCCGGATACCATTGACCGACCGCCGGGCCGGATCGCCGTGTCGGCTGCGGTCCGATGGTTCAGGCCCGGTTGCGGGCCACGTAACGGTCGAGCCTGGCGATGAAGGCTTCCTTTTCCAGCGGGCCGAGGAACGACGCCCGGAAGGAATTTCGCGCAAGGCCATACAGCTGACCCTTGGTTAAACCCAGCGCCTGCTGTACCGCCCGGTAGTTTTCGTTCACGTACCCGCCGAAATACGCCGGATCGTCGGAGTTGACCGTGACCAACAGATCTTTTTCCATCATCTCCCGCAGCGGATGGCTCTTCAGGTCCTTGACCACCCCCAACTTCAGGTTCGACAGCGGGCATACGGTGAGGGGCATCCGTGTGCGCGCCAGATGTCCGACCAATGCCTCGTCGTCCAGGCAACGGTTGCCGTGATCGACGCGGGCCACGTGCAGCACGTCGACCGCCTGCCACACGTAGGCGGCGGGACCCTCCTCGCCGGCATGGGCGACGGCCAGGAAGCCTTCCCGCCGGGCGCGGTCGAACACGTCCTTGAATTTGTCCGGCGGATGGCCGGTCTCCGTGGAATCGAGGCCCACGGCGACGATGCGGTCCTTGTAGGGAAGCGCCTGGTCCAACGTCTCCATGGCGTCGTCCTGGTCCAGGTGGCGCAAGAAGCACATGATGATTTTCGCGCTGATGCCCAGTTTCTCCCGGCCGTCGAGCAGGGCCCGGTGAATTCCGCCGATCACGGTGGCGAAGGGCACGCCGCGGCCGGTGTGCGCCTGGGGATCGAAGAAAATTTCCGTGTGGAGGACGTTTTGTTTGCTGACTTTTTCCAGGTACGCCCACGTCAGGTCATAAAAATCCCGTTCCGTGAGCAGGACCTGGAGGCCCCGATAATAGATATCCAGGAAGTCCTGAAGGTTACGGAACCGATAGGCGGCGCGCAGGCCCTCGACCGAGGCGAAGGGTAGGTCGATGGCGTTTCTGCGGCCGATCTCGAACATCAGCCCGGGCTCCAGGGTGCCCTCGATGTGCAGGTGGAGCTCGGCCTTGGGCAGCCCTTCGATGAATGTCGTCATCGCGTTCATGGTTCCCTCGCTCGGGTCGATATACCATTGTCGACTTTCCGCGCCCGGTGTCTTTGATACGGCTCAATTCCCCGTGGTCGCCGCGGCAAGGAATTAGGATTTCGTGGACGGACCGGCAACCGCGCGGCGTCGAGGTGCCGAAGAACGGTGCGTTGCGCCGCCGGGGAGCCGACCAAGAGGATCATCGGACCGTGGCCCCGGTAACCAGGCTCTTTGACGAGACGGAGATCGCCCGGCGGGTGGACAAACTCGCCCGGGAAATCGCCGCCGCCCTTTCCGGTGATTTCATCGTCGTCGGCCTGTTGAAAGGAAGCTTCGTGTTCGTCGCCGACCTGATCCGGGCCCTGGACCGCAACGGCCTGACCCCCCGGGTCGAGTTCATCCGCCTGAGCAGCTACGGCCACGCCCGGGAAAGTTCCGGCGAAGTCCGTCTGATCGGCGACGTGCCGGCGGACATTGCCGGACGGCAGGCCCTCCTGGTGGACGATATCGCCGACACCGGCCGGTCCCTCGCCTTCGCCAGGACCCTGCTCGAGGGACGGGGCGCCGCCAGGGTGTGGACCTGCGCCCTGATCGATAAACCGAGCCGGCGGGAAATCGAATTTTCCGCCGACTTCATCGGCTTCACCATCGACGACGTGTTCGTCGTCGGCTACGGCATCGACTATGCCGAGGACTACAGGCATCTGCCCTATATCGGCGTCATCGACTGACCGAACAGAGCGCCACGGCAACCGCTTCCGCCCGGGTGCGGTGTCAGCCCGGGGGCGGTTCCGCCGCCACGATCGCGGCCAACGCCGCGGACGCCAGGCGCGCCTCGGGCGGGTCGGCCCGCGAGGTGAGCACGATGGGCACGCGGGCGCCGATGACGATACCGGCGGCGGTGGCGCTCATGAAATAGACCATCTGTTTGTACAGGAAATTGCCGGATTCCAGGGTCGGCACCACCAAGATATCGGCCCGCCCGGCGACCGGGCTGTCGACACCCTTGATCGCCGCCGCCTCGGGCGAGACCGCGTTGTCGAAGCTGAGGGGCCCGTCCACCAGGGCTCCGTCGACGGCGCCGTTGTTGGCGCGTTTCGCCACCTCGGCGGCCTCGACGCTGGACGGCATGGCGGCGTTCACGGTCTCGGCGCCCGACAGCACCGCCACCCGGGGCTCGGCGGTGCCCAGGGCATGGGCCACGTCGACGGCGTTGAGCACGATGTCGAGCTTGTCGTCGACACCGGGCTGCACGTTGATCGCCGCGTCCGTGATGTACATCACCCGGTCCCGTCCGGGCACCGTCATGTGGAAGACGTGGCTGATCCTGCGCCCGGTGCGCAGGCCCGCCGCGCGGCTCAGCACGGCGCGCATCAGCGCGTCGGTATGCACGTGGCCTTTCATCAGGGACGCCACCTCGCCCCCCCCGGCCAGCATTGCAGCCGTCTCCGCCGCCTTGTTCTCGCCGCCGGCGGCGATGACGCGCAGGCCGGCGATGTTCCACCCCATGTCGCGGGCGATGGCCGCGATGGCGTCGGCGTCGCCGATGAGCACCGGCTCTATGAGCCCCGCCTCGGCGGCGCGGCGCGCGCTTTCCATGGCCAGCGGATGACCGGCCCCGGCCACGGCCATGGTCAGGCGCGGCGCGGCGCGCGCCTTGTCCATCAGACGGGCCGGGACCTCGAAGGGTACGGTGCTCAGCATGGGCGGTGTCTTCGCGCGTCGTTGGCGGCGCCCGTCAAGGGTACGCGCAGCGGCCCGACACCGTTCAGGTGACGGTGTAGTCCTTGTACTTGTCGAGCAGCCGGACCGGTTTTTTCAGGGCGTCCCGGCGGAACGGGTCGCCGAGCTCCCGCGTCACCATGATCTCGACCACGCACATTCTGTCCGACGCCATCGCCGTGGCCAGGGCGTCGCCGATCTGGTCGTGGTGCTCGACGGTGATGCCGTCGGCGCCCATGGCCTTGGCGATCCCGGCGAAGCTCGGGTTCTCCAGGTTGGTGCCGACGTAGCGGTCGTCGTAGAAGTCCACCTGGTTCTTCTTCTCGGCCCCCCACTGGCCGTTGTTGAACACCACCGCGGTCACCGGGATGTCCTCGCGCACGCAGGTCAGGGTCTCGCAGAGGCTCATGCCCCAGGCGCCGTCGCCCACATAGGCGATGGCCGGGCGCCCCGGTTCCGCCACCTTGGCGCCGATGGCCGTGGGGAAGGCGTAGCCGCAGTTGCCGAAGCTCATGGCGGCGAAGAAGCTCTTCGGCTTTTCGAAGCGCAGATAGCTGTTGGCCACCGAACAGATGTTGCCGATGTCGGTGGTCACCATGGCGTCCTTGGGCAGCGCCCTCTCCAGCTCGCGCAGGGCGCGGCGCGGCGGGATCGGCGTGCCGTCGGGGGCGGAAAGCGCATCCAGCTCCTTTTCCCAGGCGTCCTTGCGGCTGTTCACCTCGGCCATGCGGGCGTCGCGGTTGCCGTGGGCGGCGACGGGCACGTTCTGCGCCTTGATGCGTTCCAGGATCGCCACCGCCGCGCCCTTGGCGTCGCCGAGGACGGCCACCGATATCTCCTTGACCAGGCCGAGCATGCGGTGGTCGCTGTCCACCTGGATGATCTTGGCGTCCTTCGGCCAGTACTCCATGCCGTACTGGGGCAGGGTGCCGAAGGGCCCGAGGCGGGTGCCGAGCGCCAGCACCACGTCGGCCTTGGCGATCACGTTCATCGCCGCTTTCGAGCCCTGGTAGCCCAGGGGCCCGCACATCAGCGGGTGGCCGGCCGGGAAGGCGTCGTTGTGCAGGTAGCTGGTCACCACCGGCGCCGACAGGTACTCGGCCAGGGCCTTGGCCGCCTCGACGCCGTCCGACATGATGACCCCGCCGCCGGCCAGGATGACCGGGAATTCCGCCTCGGCCAGGGTCTTCGCCGCCGCCGCCAGGCTCTCGGTCCCGCCGGCGCCGCGCTCGATCTTCTGGGGCTTGGGGATGTCGACGTCGATGTCGCCGTAGAAATGGTCGCGCGGGATGTTGATCTGCACCGGGCCGCGTTCGGAGAGCGCCAGGTCGAAGGCGCGGCTGGTCAGCTCGGCGATGCGCCCGGGGCCGGACACATGGGCCTGGAACTTGGTGATCTTGGAGAAGATCGGCAACTGCTCGGTCTCCTGGAAACCGCCGAGGCCGATGGTGGTGCTGCCGGTCTCCGGCGTGATGCAGACGACCGGCGAATGGGCCCAGTAGGCGGCGGCGATGGAGGTGACGAAGTTGGTGATCCCGGGGCCGTTCTGGCCGATGCACACGCCGTGGCGGTTGCTCACCCGCGAGTACCCGTCCGCCATGTGCCCCGCGCCCTGCTCGTGGGCGACGGAGATAAAGCGGATTCCCGCCGGCTCGAAGATATCGAGCGCGTCCATGTAGGCGGAACCGACGATCCCGAAGATATCGGTGACGCCCTGGGCGACCAGGGTCTCGACGAAAGCCTCGCTCGGCGTCATGCGGGTCATGGTGACTTCCTCCCGATTGTTTTTCGCGGCCCGCCCGGCGCGGCCGGTGGTGGAACAGTTTAACACCCTGCGCCCAACCCCGGGGGGCGAAGCGACGTTCAGGCGCCGAGCGCCTTCAGCGGGTCCACATAGTCATAGCCGAGGTCTTCGGCGACGGCCTTGAACGTCACCTTACCCTCACAGACGTTGAGGCCGGTACGAAAATACCGGCTCTCCTTCAAGGCCTTTCCATACCCCTTGTCGGCCAGGGCCAGGATATAGGGCAGGGTGACGTTGTTCAGCGCCAGCGTGGACGTGCGCGGAACGGCGCCCGGCATGTTGGCGACGCAGTAGTGTACCACATCGTCGACCACGTAGGTGGGCTCGGCATGGGTGGTCGGGCGCGAGGTTTCGAAACATCCGCCCTGGTCGATGGCCACGTCCACCAGCACCGAGCCCGGGGACATGCGCCTGACCATGTCCCGGGTGACCAGCTTCGGCGCCTCGGCGCCGGGCACGAGGACGCCGCCGATGACGAGATCGGCCGGGAGCACATGGTCGTCCAGGGTCCCCGTGGTCGAATAAACGGTCGCCAGCGCCGGGCCGAAGCGCATGGTCAGGTGGCGCAGCACGTCGATGTTGCGGTCGAGCACGGTCACCTGCGCCGCCATGCCGAGGGCCATGTAGATGGCGTTCTCGCCGACCACGCCGCCGCCGATGACAACCACCTTGGCGGGCGCCACGCCGGGGACGCCGCCGAGCAGGATTCCCTTGCCGCCGTTCTCGCGTTCCAGGCAATGGGCCCCGGCCTGGATGGACATGCGCCCGGCGACCTGGGACATGGGCGCCAGCAGGGGCAGGCCGCCGCCGGCGTCGGTCACGGTTTCATAGGCGATGCAAATGGCGCCGCTTTCCACCAGATCCCTGGTCTGCTCCGGGTCCGGCGCAAGATGCAGATAGGTGAACAGAATCTGGCCGGGGCGCAAATGCTTGCGCTCCCCGGCCAGGGGCTCCTTGACCTTGACGATCATGTCGGCCTCGGCAAACACCTCGTCCGCGGTGGCGGCGACGGCGGCGCCCGCGGTTTCGTAGGCGGCGTCGGAACAGCCGATGCCGGCCCCCGCATTCCGCCCGACGATCACCGAATGGCCGTGGGCCACCGCTTCACGGACGCTGGACGGAGTCATGCCGACCCGGAGCTCGTTGTCCTTGATCTCCCGTGGAACGCCGATCAGCATGGGCAGACCTCTCACGCGGACAGGAGTGGTTTCGGGGGCGGGCCGGCATCGGGACCCGGTCTCGGCCAAGGCGCCGGCCCGATGAAAGTAGCATAATCCGCGCCGACGCGTATCGGGGACCCGCTATCATTAAAGGATGGTACCAGTACCCTCTATCATTAAAGGATGGTACTGGAGTGCCTCCCTTCAAGGCATTATGGTGGCGCCCGCACGGGGCGCGGCCGCCCCGGCAATTCTTGACACGATGGGAAGCGAGCCCAATGCAATACCCGGCAAACACTCTGGAACATTACTGGATGCCGTTTACCGCAAACCGGGATTTCAAGGCCGATCCACGGCTTGTCGTCCGCGGCGAAGGCGTCCATTACTGGAACCACAAGGGCGAGCGCATCCTCGACGGATCGTCCGGGCTGTTCTGCTCCGCCGCCGGTCACGGGCGCCCCGAGATCGCCGAGGCCGTGGCCAAGCAACTCCTCGAGATGGATTTCGTGCCCCCCTTCCAGATGGGCCATCCGGCGGCCTTCGAGGTGGCGCGGCGGGTTGCCGCGCTTACTCCGGGCGACCTCAATCACGTGTTCTTCGTCAACTCGGGCTCCGAGGCCGTGGACACGGCCCTCAAGATCGCCCTCGCCTACGCCAGTGCCCGCGGCGAGGGACGCCGCCAAAGGTTCGTCTCGCGCGAGCGGGCCTATCACGGCGTCAACGTCGGCGGCACCGCGTTGAGCGGCATCATGAAGAACCGCGAGGCCTTCGGCGCCATGATGCCCGGCGTCCTGCACATGCGCCACACCTGGCTGCCTGAGAACCGGTTCATCAAGGGCCAGCCCGAGAAGGGCGCCGAGCTGGCCGAGGATCTGCAGCGCATCGCCGAACTCGTCGGCGGACACACCATCGCCGCCTGTTTCATCGAGCCCATCGCCGGGTCCACGGGAATCCTGGTCCCGCCCAAGGGGTATCTGGAGCGGCTGCGGGAGATCTGCGACGCACACGGCATCCTTCTGGTCTTCGACGAGGTGATCTGCGGCTTCGGGCGCACCGGCAAGGCCTTCGCCGCGCAAAGCTTCGGCGTGACGCCGGACATGATCACCATGGCCAAGGCGTTGACCAACGCCGCCCAGCCCATGGGCGCGGTGGCGATCCGCGACGACATCTACGACACCGTGGTCGACGCGGCGCCCGAGCAGTCGGTCGAATTGTTCCACGGCTACACCTATTCGGGACACCCGGCGGCCTGCGCCGCCGCCCTGGCGACCCTCGATATCTACGAGCGCGAAAACCTGTTCGAGCGGGCCGCCGAGATGGCGCCCTATTTCCTGGATGCGATTTTCGCCCTCGAGGACATGCCCGGGGTGACCGACATCCGCGGCTACGGGATGATCGCCGGCGTCGACATCGCGCCGGGGCCGGTGCCCGGGGCGCGCGGCTACGAGGCGACCAAGCGCCTGTTCCGCGCCGGGTTGCACGTCAAGTTCACCGGCGATTGCGCGCTGGTGGCGCCGCCGCTGATCGCCGAAAAGAGCGACATCGACGAAATCTGCGCCATCCTGCGCGAGGTCCTGGGCGGCATGGAGGAATGACCGCGGCCGGCGCACGGCCGATCCCGGCCGTTGGCCGCCGGGCCCCGGGCTTTGCCCGCCGGGCGTCGTGTCCGGCGGCCCCGAACACTCCGGGATCGGGCGCCACACCATTCTGGGCGGGAGGCGCGAAGACATGACCAGGGAGCTTCGGCATTTCATCGGCGGCAGGCTGGTGGAAGGCACAAGCGGGCGCTTCGGCGACATCTACAATCCGGCGACCGGCGCGGTGACGGCCCGCGTCCCCCTGGCCACCGCGGACGAGGTGCGCGGGTGCGTGCGCGTGGCCGCCGAAGCCCTGCCGGCGTGGGCCGGGACGCCGCCGCCGAAGCGGGCCCAGTTCCTGTTCGCCTTCCGCGAGCTTCTCCATGAGCACCTGGACGCGCTGGCCGAGCTGCTGTCGTCCGAGCACGGAAAGACCGTGCCCGACGCCAGGGGCTCGGTGTCGCGCGGCATCGAGGTCGTCGAGTTCGCCTGCGGCATCCCCCAGTTGCTCAAGGGCGAATACAACGAAGGCGTCGCCGCCGGGGTCGACGTCTTCTCGGTGCGCCAGCCGGTCGGCGTCTGCGCCGGCATCACGCCGTTCAACTTCCCCGCCATGGTGCCCATGTGGATGTTCCCCGTCGCCATCGCGTGCGGCAACACCTTCGTCCTCAAGCCCTCGGAAAAGGACCCCTCGGTGACCCTCAGGATCGCCGAGCTGGCGAGCCAGGCCGGCCTTCCCGACGGCGTTCTCAACGTGGTCAACGGCGACAAGGAGGCGGTCGACGCCCTGCTCGCCCATCCGGACGTGGCGGCGATCAGCTTCGTCGGCTCCACCGCCGTCGGCGAATACATCTATGCCACCGGCTGCGCCAACGGCAAACGGGTGCAGGCCTTGTGCGGGGCGAAGAACCACATGGTGGTGATGCCCGACGCCGACATGGACCAGGCGGTGGACGCCGCCATGGGCGCGGCGTACGGCTCGGCCGGGGAACGCTGCATGGCGATCTCGGTGGCCGTCGCCGTGGGCGAGAAGACGGCGGACGATTTCGTCGAACGCCTGTCGCCCCGGGTGCAGGCGCTGAAGGTCGGGCCCTATACGGACCAGGACTCGGAAATGGGGCCCATCGTGACCCGGCAAAGCCTGGACCGGATCACCGGCTACATCGAAAAGGGCGTCGCCGAGGGCGCCGAACTGGTGGTCGACGGGCGGGGCCTCAGCCTGCAGGGATACGAGAACGGCTTTTTCCTCGGCGGCTGCCTGTTCGACCGGGTCCAGCCCCACATGAGCATCTACACCGACGAGATCTTCGGGCCGGTCCTCTGCGTGGTGCGGGTCGACGACTACGAATCGGCGCTGAAACTGGTCAACGACCACGAGTACGGCAACGGGGTCGCCGTGTTCACCCGCGACGGCGACGCGGCGCGCAACTTCGCCAGCCGGGTGAACATCGGCATGGTCGGCATCAACGTGCCGATCCCGGTCCCCGTCGCCTATCACAGCTTCGGCGGCTGGAAGCGCTCGCTGTTCGGCGACCACCACATGCACGGCCCCGAAGGGGTGCGCTTCTACACCAGGCTGAAGACGGTGACCGGGCGCTGGCCCTCGGGCATCCGCACCGGCGCCGAGTTCCACTTCCAGCGGTCGAGCGAGAATTAGCGGCGGTAGGTAAGGTGTCCCCAAAACCCGATTAACACCGTCACCGGCGGCGAAAGCACGATTGCTGATTGAAAGGATACGACCATGGTGCGACGCCTCTTCGCCGTGACGGTCGGCAGCTTGATCGTGGCGGCCGGACTACTGTTGGCGATTCCGGCGGACGCCCTCGCCAAGTCGGAGATCAATACGTCCTTCATCGCCAGCGTCGCCATCGAGGGCACGGACCCGGTCGCCTATTTCGCCGAGGGCAAGGCCGTCAAGGGCTCGTCCGATTACACCCACCGTTGGAAGGGCGCCGAGTGGCGTTTCAAGACCGCGGCCAATCGTGACGCCTTCGTTGCCGATCCGCAGAAATACGCGCCGCAATTCGGCGGCTACTGTGCCTGGGCGGTAAGCCAGGGCTATACCGCCAGCATCGACCCCAAGGCATGGACGATCCACGGGAGCAGGCTCTACCTCAACTATAGTAAGGGGGTGCGGGCGCAATGGAGCGAGGACATCCCCGGAAATATCGCCAAGGGCGAGCGCAACTGGCCGAAGGTCCTTGGCAACTGACCCGCCGCAAGGCCGGCGAGTCGGCCGTGGCGAAAAAATCAATCTAAGTACGGTGTCCTCTTAATAAGCACGTCGTCGTGCTGGTATCGACGGGCCAAGCCGATCGGCAAGCGCAAGCGGCCGGGGCCCCGAGCGTTGTCTCTGCCGGCCGCTGTTGTCGAGGCAGTCAAGGGGACGGCCGAGCGCTTCCGCTGGTGGGGCTACAAACTCATCGCCGTGATCTGTAGCTGCCAGGGCCTGTCGGCCTCCAACCGGCAGGCCTATCGAGTGATGAAGATCTGCTGCAAAAGCCGCTGCCGCAGGTTGACGGCGACCTTCGCCTCCGCTTCAAGTGATGCTTTGCGCGATCACGTCCAGATACCTCGTTGGCAACTTGGCGACCAGGGACTAACATTGACCGATGGCCAAGAGACGAACCCCCGCGCCTGAACCGCAGCCCGCGACCCTGTCAGCGCAGGAGATCAAGGCAGCGATCCCCAAATTGGAGCGCCGCCTACGCGAACTCAAGGAAGTGGATTTTGGCAACGTCGAACCGGGCTTAACTTCTAGATTGGACGGTCTCCACCGGAAGTTGGATAGCACATTGGTCGGGATATTCGGTGCGGACACGCTCGACTACAATCGTCACCGGGTCGTCGATTTTTGGTTCTCCGTGCCCATGGTCATGGGTCAAGAATATTCCGAACCCCAGAAGGCAAGGTACTACGCAGAGGCCTTAAGTGAAGCGATCGCCAAGGTAGAGACTGCCCTGGAAGTCTTGCGCGAACAACTAGAGGACATGGGCGAGACGCCGGGGGGCCAAGCGCTCCAAGCTTACCAGGGCCTGGAGCTGCACTCGGAGATCGACCGGGTGGCAAACGCGCTTTACCGCGGCGGGCACTACGCCAACGCGATAGAGGATGCGGTGAAGGCCCTGAACGCGCTGGTCCGGCTCCGCAGCGGAGTGGAGGACCTCGACGGTTCCAAGTTGATGGAAAGGGTCTTTGGGCCCGAGAAGCCCGTACTGCGGTTCAACGCGATGGCGGACCCGTCAGACAAGAGTGAGCAGAAGGGCTACATGATGATGTTCTCTGGGGCGGTCGCTGGGCTACGCAACCCGCGCGCCCACAATCTCATCCAAGATGACCCCGAACGTGCGCTGGAGTTCATAGCCTTCGTAAGCCTGCTTGCAAAATTGCTAGACGGTGCGGAGAAGGTGCTGCCGCAATAGGGTCCCGCAACCACCGACGCACAGCACCGCACGAATGTTCTGTTCGGGCGTCACAGTGGTCAGCGGCGCAGGTGATCCACTGGAATTAAAGGGACAGGAATTAAAGGGACACCTTACTTAATTCCGGGAATTAAGTAACGTCTCCAAAACTCTCCATGAGACGGATTTTCATCCGTGTCCATCCGTGTCCGATGGAGACCGTTCACCGTCCCACGCCATTGATCTTTCGCTTGAAAGGCGTGTGACCATTTGCCACGGATGGACTATGAATATTGGGGGGCAATTAAGTAAGGTGTCCCATTAATTGTTGACGATGGACTGTAGGTACAATTTCCACAAATTTGGAGGTTATCCGGGAAATGTCAGCGTATATCATGTTGCCATTACGCTGGTGTTTCCAGCCCTTGTTGGTGCGGTATAAGTGGGAAATCCGATGATCGACGCAGAGCAGAGAGCGAAGGCAATACACGCGGCCATATCAAAACTCTTAGAAACAGAAGGAACCTTACGCATTGGCTTTGACAGCCGAACATATGTGCCAAAAATAATTGAAAAACTAAAAAAGGGATATTTTAAATTACCAATATTTGGCAAGAAAGAGTGGATCAGGAACGCGGTGGTGAAAAACTCTGAGATGTTTGTTTTCTTAGCCGGCAATATTGAGCTTCAAATGGTTTGCAATGGTAGTTTATATAGATGGAATGGCTACGGATCCGAGATAAACCCGAAGGATGTTCCTGAGCAAATTCAAAATTTTATTAGATCAAAACAGGGTCCGTTCTATGTAGTGATACAACTTGGTGTAGACTGCGATGGTTTTGGGGGATTGCTTGATGGTATTAGTAATTAATGGGACACTTTACTTAACTCTTGGAGAATTTAAGTAAGGTGTCCCTCGAACCGGTGTCCCTCGAACCTGCTCGAACCCTCCGATAAACGCGACGTGGTCGCGCGGCGATAATCCCTCGCCCTGAGAAGGGTCAGCCTGATGAGTGTTCCCAAGCGCCATCACTACGTGCCGCAAATGCTGCTGAGGCGGTTCACCAATGCGCGAGGCAAGCTGTATTTCTTCGACAAGCGTGTTCCCGAGAAGGGCGTATTGACTTCTACGCCAAAAAATCTATTCCTCGAAAAGCACCTCTACACCCGATATGACGAAAGGGGGACCAAAGATGTTACCCTTGAACGCGACTTTGCCGCGCTGGAGGGCAAGGCCAACCAAGTTATCGAAAAGATCGTAACGGCAGCCCGAAAAGGGCTCACGCCAGGTCTGACTGCTGACGAAAAGGCGACGTGGGATCAATTTTTTTACTACCAGTGGAAGCGCGCTCCCGATTTACATGAAAAGACCAGTGTCTTCGGTGATTTCGAGAACGTTATCCAAGAGGCATTAGCGGAGTTTGAAACCACTATCCGGCCACTTACTGACGAAGAGCGCCAGAGCATGCAAGACCGAGACGTGCTGGCGAGGATTAAGCAGAACGCTAAAGTGGATGCCGTGGCCGATCCCGGGCAAGAGGTGCAGGACGTTCTCGGTCAGAAGGGTTTAGGTGTCGTGATCATTCCCAAGCCCAATAAGAGCTTCGTGATCGGAAGTCTTCCGATCGTAAAGTTAACACAGCCAGGACGCACGCACCTTGCAGACCCTAGCGTTGAGGCATGGCTTCCAATCGCCTCCGATGTCGCTGTTACACCGGCTCTATCGCGTAACAGGGAAAAACTGGTACCGATTAATGAGGATCGCCACGTCCGAGGGATTAACGCGGCTATCTTTAAACAAAGCACCACGACCGCGGGGCGCTCGCAGGCGCTAATCACGTCGTTAGCCAATCGCCGATAACGCACATTTTCAGGAAGACGAAACTCTTGTCTGTCGTCAGCCTTATCTATGCCCGCTCCGCCTCATCAGCGCACTTCGGCTAGCAAGCCCGAATCCCGACCGCGACACCCTTCTAAGAGTACACCCCCTAGTCCATCTCCGACTCAGGGACGACGGCGCGGGTGCGCTTGACGGTGCCCCGGCGGCGCTTGGTCTCCAGGCGGCGCCTTTTCGACGCCCGCGGCAGGCGCGTCCTGCGGCGCGGCTTGGGGGGCTCGGCGGCCCTCTGGATGAGGGTTGTCAGCCGGGTCAGGGCGTCGGCGCGGTTCCGTTCCCGGGTGCGGAACCTTCTGGCCTCGATGACGAGGACGCCTTCCGTGGTCATCCGCCGGCCGGCCAGGCGGATCAGGCGGGCGCGCACGTCGCCGGGAAGGGAGGCGGCGTTGGCCACGTCGAAGCGCAGCTGCACCGCCGTCGCCACCTTGTTGACGTTCTGCCCGCCCGGGCCCGAGGCGCGGATGAAGCGCTCCTCGATGGCGCTTTCGTCGATGGCGATTTCCGGCGTGACGGGGATCATGCCCCCATTGTGGCCGGGAAGCGCGGAAAAAGTCAGCCCCGGCGTTGACCCGGCCGTGCCGTTGCCCCGGTGGGCAATTTATGCCGGCGACCGGCACCAATGTTCCGGCCCCGCCCCCGGACGCCGGCAGGCGCCGACGCGGAAAATAATATCGTCATATATCAATGGGTTATCTTCCGAGAAGTCTTGGTACGGGTATTGCAGCGTGGGTGCGGGACCAGGCTACCGCATGAGGTTTGATATGAAGGTCACGCATGTGCCTATTTCACCCATCCATGGCGGTCCCCGGGCGGACGACCGCTTTCAAGGAGGGAGCGAGCCCCCGACAAAGACAACCCATGGCGCCGCACGGTCGGAAGACACCAATCCGGCGGTGTCGATCCAACTGAGCGAGGACGCGCAGCGGCACGTCGCGCCGGCCGCGACCGACGGGAGGCCGGGCAACTCGGCCTACTCCCCCGCCCATCGAGCGAGGGCGGCAATGGAGACCTATTCGGCCTATTCGGTGCTCGGCCAGGGTCCGTTCGGCCAACTGGTTTCGCAGATCGCCCGCGGCGAGTTCACTGAGCCGGCAGGGTCCGGCGAGGGCGAGCCCGGGCCGGGAGCGACAACCGACGAGACGGCGGCTGGGGAAACGACGCCGGACGGTGCCACCGAGCCCGGCGCCGCCCTGCCGGACGAGCCGGAAGTTGTGGCGGACGAGCCGGAGATCGCCGCCGGCGATGAGCCCGCTGCGGAAGGCGAGACCGTGGCCGCCGGCGATGAGCCCGCTGCGGAAGGCGAGACCGTGGCCGCCGGCGATGAGCCCGCTGCGGAAGGCGAGACCGTGGCCGCCGGCGATGAGCCCGCTGCGGAAGGCGAGACCGTGGTCGCCGGCGATGAACCCGCTGCGGACGGCGAAACCGTGGTCGCCGCCGGAGCGACCGAATCTCTCGCGGCGGCCGTGATCGTTGACAACGCGGCGGCCATTGAAGCCGAGCTGATCGACGAGCTTCTGGAAGAGACGACGGCGGAGTAAGGCAGGAAAGCCCGCGCCCGCTGGCCCGCGTCGCCGCCGGTTCCGGCGCCCGCCGGCGCCAAGGCGCAATGATCCGCGCCTACCAGTTCCGGCACTGGCCGGTGATGGTGCGGTAGATGTCGCGGGTGTCGATCCTGTCGTTGGCCGCCTCCGTGGCCTGGTGCAACTTGTCGAGGATGGGGGTGATCTTCTCCGACAGGCGGTCCTGGACCAGGGTGGCGGCCTGGGCCCGCGAGGCCACGACGACCGGGCCGAGGCGGCGCACCGCGTCCACCAGGCGGTCGCGCACCCAGGGCGCGAAACGCGCCAGGATGCTGCGGTAGATGGCGATGTGGGCCTGTTCGTGATCGACGACGGCGCGGTGTTCGCAGGTGTCCGGGCGGTACTTGCGATCGACATAGACGACGAAATCGGGATAGCCCACGGTCACGTCCACCGTCGCCGCCCGGACGCAATACCAGTCGCCGCGAAAGGGCCGCACCGTGACCGTGGTGCGCATGTCGAGCCGGAACTCGGCCACGGTAAGGCCGAGCAGGTGCCAGCCCGGGGCCCCGCGGGCACCGCCGTACTTTCGTTGAAGGCGTTGCAGGTCCCTGCCGCCGTGGCCGTTGCGCACGCTGACCCGGCCGGGCTCGGCGCGCACGCTCACCTGGACGGCGCCCGCATCGGCGGCGCACGCGGGCGCGGCGGCGGCCGGACGGGCGGCGGCACCTAGGGCAAGGACAAAAGCCAGCGCCACCCCCGCCACCGCAAGCGTGCCGCCCATGGTGCATCGTCGCCGGCCGGCGGGAGCGCCGGTCACGGTCGCCGCCAGTCCCAGGGCGCCACGAACGTGCCCCGCCACATGCCCCGCTTCGCCTCCCTGGCCGCCTCTTCCGTATCGACGTAGGCCGTCGATTGGGAGCGGTAGGCCAGCGCCCAGCCGGTGTGCACCATGTTGCGGCCGATGTCGAAGCCGTCGGCGAAGCAGACGGCGATCACGGGCCCGTCCGTGTCCGTGTCCCGGGGCTTATACCAAGGAGCGCTGATCATGGCTCATAGAGATCGCGTAGGCGGCTCGTCGGGTAGGAGGAAAGTTGCAGGCGATGCGGCGCATCGTCAAAACTTTCCGACGCCCTCCGACGGGCCGCATACGCGACCGCAACGGCGGCTTACCAAGGC
>JADFHR010000202.1 GCA_022567015.1 Pseudomonadota bacterium | reverse complement strand
CGCCGGTCTCGCCGAAGCGAACGACCATCCGTTGCGGGCCCGTCTTCAGCGCGGCGATGCCCGGTTCCACCGCGCCATCGCGCGCCGCCAGTACCGCGAGGCGACCCGCCTCGAGGCCGCCGGCGGGCCCGCCACGGCCGGGAAGAGGGCGGCATGAGCGCCCGCATCCTGGAACGCGCGGCCGCCTGCGTCTGGCAGGCTTCGCGCCGGCTGCTCACGGGCCACCGCCTGACCGGGGCCATCGATCCCTTCGCTTACAGGACCCTGGCCGGGGCCACGGCCTGCGGAACGCCGGCCCTGGAGCGCATGGCCAAGGGCACGCTCAGGCTGGTGCGCGAGGCGGAACTGGAAATGGCGCTCGCCCGGCGGATCAACCGCCTCGCCCGCGCAACCCGGATGGACGAGCCGCAGGCCCTTCTCGGCGTGCGGCGGCGCAGGACGCTGTCGGAAATCCTGCCCGCCCGCCTGCCGAAGTATTATGGCGGGCAGGACTTCGGCGGCCTGCCCTCGGACACCGAACCCGACGGAGCCGCGTGATGGCCACGATACCGTTGTCCCCCGCTTGCGCCCGGGCGCACCCGGACCGGCGGCGTGTTCCGCGTCGGCACCACATCGCCGACCCGGTTCGGGGAGGCCTTCGGCTGATGCGCAACCCCATCAACCCGAAAACCGGATTGCCGATACCGTCCCGCACGGACCAGGAACCACGGAGCAAACGCCAGGGCCGGGTGCCGGGGCCGGAGGATATTCGCCAGGTCGCGGCGGAAACGTTGCGCGACCCCGGCCTGCACGCGACGCCGGAGGAATTCGGCGCCGGCGTCGCCAGGGCCGTTGAGGACCTGGGGATGAAAGCGGCGGGGATCGCGCTCGCCTTCGATGAAAAGCGCCGACAGGCCGAGGACGATACCGCCGGCATCGCCGGCATCGCCGACGCGCGGATGCGGTTCCCCAGGGTTGCCCAGGAGATGGAGGCCCGGGCCGACAAGGCCGACGGCTTCACGGCGAACCTGGGCCCTGCCCTTGCCGCGGAGACCGACGCCATCCTGCGCGACCTTCGCGACGTGCGCGGCCTGCGCCACAGCCAGCGCGCCGAGGATGCCATCCGCACCCAATTGCATATGCTGGCGTCGCGCATGGTGACCAGGGGCGCCAAGTTCGAGCACGGGGCCAGGTTGTCCCAATTGGGGATCGAGGTGGACGCCGCGGTTCGCGATCTGGCGATGGCGGCCTTCAACAGCCCCGGCGACTGGCCGGCGATCATGGAAGAGACGGAATCCAGACTTGCCAGGTTCAAGGACAAGCTGCCGCCGGACATCCTGGCGGCGAAGGTGGCGGCGGCGCGGGGAATGATTGCCGCGAACGCCGCCGCCGGGCTCATCGAGCTCGACCCGGCGCTGGCCCGGCAAGAGCTCAAGGCGGGTCTCTTCGACGACGACCTGCCGGCGGCCGAGAGGAAGAGGCTGCGCGCCCGCGCCAAGGCGGCGGTGCGCGACAGGCGCGCGCAGGCGGAGCGCGGCCAGAGCCGGGAGCGGGCCGCGGCCGGGGCCGACGGGGCGCGCCGGCTGGTGGTCCTCGAAGGCGCCATCGGACGGGGCGAGGCGGGCGAACAGGCCATCGCCGAAGCCGCCGATATCCTCGACAACCCAACCCGCGTCCGGCTGCGCGAAAAGCTTGACGCCAGGCGCGCCGAGGACGCGGCGCGAAACCGCCGCATCGAGACGGTCTCGGCGGTGCTCGCCGGGCGCGCCCCGGCCACCGGCGAAGGGGACGGAAAACCGGACGGCGGCGGCATCAAGGACGGGGACCTGCGCCCCGGCGCCCCGGGGTGGCGCCAAGCGGTGGACGACCACTACGCCAGCCTCGCGGATGCCCTGGAAACCATGGACCCGGACGAGCGCGCCCGCTTCGAAGACGATTACGCACAGGCCACCGGCGTCCTCCCCGATGTGATAGCGAAAACCCTTCGCGCCGGGTTGCTCTCGGCCGACCCCGCCGAGCAGGCCGCCGCGGCCACGCGCCTTGCCCGGCTGAAGGAAGCCGATCCGGCGCTCATCGAAACCATCCCCACGGGCCAACGCCGCCGCGCCCAGGTCATCGCCGAGTTCGTGGATCTGGGCGTGACGCCCGAGCGCGCCGTCGAACTGGCGGAAAAAAAACGGGCCGGCGTTGGCGAGGACGATCAACCCGCCGGCAGTGCCGGCGACGACACGCCTGATAAAGACGTGATCGAGAACACTGTGAACGGCGGGACTGGTGAGGACACACTTGAGGGTGGGGCAGGGGAACCCCGGCAAACCCCGAAGGTCACGCCGGCGACAATTGCCGAATTCTTCGACGACGCAGCCGAACTGGAGGGCCAGGATTTCGCCGATGCGGCCATCGCCGCCGGGATGGACCCCGGGCGTGCGGCGCTGGTGCGCGACATCTTCCGCGGCACGGAAGACGACCGCGCGGCCCTCATCGAACGCATCGGAGAGCAGCCGCCGGCCTTCAAGGCGGATTTCAAGAGCCTGTTGGGTGCCATACGGGCAGCAGGCGACGACCAGGAGGCCCGCCGCCGGATCCTCCTGACGACCCGTAGTCTCGTGCGCGCGGAAAGTGAAGGAATCATGCGTGACGCGGAAAAACTGGGTGAGGTCTTGCTCGGCACGCGCGGACGCCGGGGCGCGCGCATCGGCGCTGGAGTGGGAGGCCGAGCCGCCCCAGGATTGAAGGTCCTGATGCGTCACAGCAAAAGGTTCAAGAACAAAAAAGCAGTTCGAGGAAACCCGTAAACGCATCGAAAGCGGCGTACCCCTTGGCTTCAAATCCCGACAGCAGGCCCGCGTTTTCGGTTCCTCCGTGCAGGGGCACCTGAAATCCGCTGGTATCAAAAAGGCGAGAGTCGCCCTTACGGGCAGCGCCGTTACCGGACGGAAACACAGGAGAGAAACCGGCCGCTGGGACGGCGATCCCTTCGACGCGGGGCGTAAAAGTGATTTCGACTTTGCCATCGTCAGCCGGGAGTTGCTAGTGCACAGACACAGACGAATGATTCACCCGAACAGACTCCAAGAGTTTGAAAACATTTGTAGATTTCATATCTTCGTGAACGCTCCGACTGAGTCGGTGCACTAGAAAGGGCCAAGAGAGCGGGAATTCCGGTAGATAAAGACGGCGGCCGAACCCGTGTGCTGCGTGTAAAGGACATGGATGCACTGGGTCTGGGGCCCCTTCAAACGGGCATGGCAAAAGGTATCAAGCGACGGCATAGTTTTCGGATCTACGGCTCCGCGAATGAACTGGCGAAGCGCGGCCCGCATATCTATTTCGATGACTGAGAGGAACAGGCTATGATAAATTTTGCTTTGTACGCCCTGCCTTCCGACGATCAGGAGGAGATGAAGGCGAAAATCGAAC
The DNA here is from genome assembly GCA_022567015.1 of Pseudomonadota bacterium. Lineage (GTDB taxonomy): Bacteria > Pseudomonadota > Alphaproteobacteria > Rhodospirillales > 2-02-FULL-58-16 > JACZQZ01. The sequence continues at coordinate 2,325 of JADFHR010000202.1, read as the reverse complement.
CCCTCCTGGGCATCGAATTCGAGGGCAGACACTCGGACGAGCGGGGAGATTATTACTGCACGCGAGGTATCGAGAACACGGTTCGCATGTATACCAATCGCGAGGCATCGGGCGAGATGTGGAATGAAGAGAAATTCCGCGAATTCCCCCTTCTCCTGTCTATTGAAGAGTCCCCGCACCTTGATGAATATCACCAACTACTCACGGGCGAGAATGACCTCGGGGCGGTATTGATCGAGCGGCATTTGTAGCCCGAGGGATCCGTCGACCTTCATCTTGGATTAAGTGACGTCCGGCCGCAGCCGACGGCCGCTTAAGACGTCGCGCTCGGGTGGCGTCGGACTTCGCCGAGATGCGCCGCGAGGCCGAGGACGACACGGCCGGTATCGCCGGCCTCGCCCACGCGCGGGTGCGGTTTACCACGGTGGCCCAGTCTATGGAGGCTCAGGCCACCAGCGCGGAAGGGTTCACGGACAACCTTGGCGCGGCGCTGACCGACGAGACCGAGGCCATCCTGCACGATCTGCGCGAGGTACGGGGGTTGCGGCCCAGCGAGAGGGGAGAGGCGGCGATCCGCCGACAGCTGGGGCTGCTGGCGTCCCGCATGGTGGCGCGGGGCGCCATGTTCGAGCAAGGGGCGCGGCTGGGGCAATTGAGCCTCGTCGTGGACTTCTCGGTGGGCGATTTCGCCATGGCCGCCTTCAACAGGCCGGCCGACTTCCCGGCGATCGTCGAGGAAATGGAGGCGTCCCTCGACAGGTTCGAAAACAAGCTGCCGCCGGGCATCCTGGCGGCGAAGGTAGCGGCGGCGCGCACGACCATCGGTGAAAGCGCCGTCGCGGGGCTTATCGAGAAAGACCCCGCCACCGCCCTCGCTGCCCTGGAAGGGGGCACCTTCGACCGGGTCCTTGCCCCTCCGGGCAAAGCCCTGGTTCTCAAACAGGCTCGCGCCGCCGTCGCGGTGGGGGAGACGGCGGCCGGGGCCGAGGCGGCGGCGGCGATCGAGGACCACCTGGCGTCGATACAAGCGACCGGCGCCGGCCTCGGCGGCATCGCGGAGCGCGCCAGGGCGGCGCTCGATGGAAAGGCGTTCAAGGCCTTCGAGAGGGACGAGAAGGACGCGCGTGCGTTCCACGAGACCATGGAGTCCGTGAAATTCGCCCGGCCAGACGTGATCGAGCGTGAACTGGAGACGCGCCGCCCCAAGCGGGGCGCCCGGAACTTCGCAAGGGATCAGCGGCGGTTCGCGCTGCTGCGCCGGGGCGCGGCGCGGATGCTCAGGCTCAGGGCCCGGGACGGGGCCGCCTTCGTCATGGAGATAGGGGACGTGCGCGCCGCCGTCGAACGGGCCGGCGACGACGGCCCGGACCTGCGCCGGGCGCTCAAGTTCCGCATGGCCATGCAGGCCGATATCGGAATCCCCGAGGACCGCGTGCGATTGCTGAGCGGGGCCGAGGCGGGAGCCCCGGCGGGTGCCGGTTTGGGTGCTCCCGGCCGGGCGCCGCGGCGCGTCTTCAGGCGGCAATCGACCGGTCGGTGTCGTCCGATTGGGCGGGGCCGGATTTTCCGCCGGCCGGCAGACGGTGCACGGTGGCGCCCGCCGCCGGCGTCTCGGCCAGGGCGGTCCGCGGCCCATAGGAGTTCCTGACCATCTTGGGAATGTCGCAGCGCAGTATGCCGATGTCGGCGAGAGTCCGGTCGTCGAGCCCCATCAGTTCCTGATGGAACTTGCGGCGCCGATACCAGCGCACCACCGGCGCCAGCAGCGAGGCCTGAACGACACCCACGACCCAAGCCCGCGCCAGACCCATGAGGCGCGCCAGCTCCTTCGACCGCAGGTACTGAGCCTCGGCGAACATCCGTTGCGCATCAATGGTTTGATAGGCGGACGATTCGGCGAAGAACCTCTTTTGAATGTCATCGTATGCGGATTTCGTCATGGTCCCGATTCCTTTATCGAAGAAGGTCCGAAACACCACGTTGCCCCCCAATTCGGGAACGGCAGGCGATGCCTTGCGGGTTACACTCAATACATAGTACTTTTCACCCGCCGTTTAAGCGGAATTGTTGCAGTGCAGCATTGCGCCGCGCGCATACCCCGGGCCGGCGCAACCGGGGGTCCGCGCCCGCCATTGCCCCTTGCCTGGACCGGCGCCGGCTCTTAGCTTCTTTCCACTTTCAACCTTGTGACCGTCAATCGTGGCGTGGACACGACGGCGGGGGGTCGATCGGCCGTGGACGACACCTATCGCGGTGACGAGACACTGGACCGCCTTTTGCGGCGGGCGGGCTCGCCCCTGGGCGCGGCCCGGGTGCGCCGGCTGG
>JADFHR010000201.1 GCA_022567015.1 Pseudomonadota bacterium | reverse complement strand
CGGCTTACCAAGGCTTTCGGACGGCGTCACGCACGCTTCGCGATGCCCCGCATCGCCACAGCGCACGCTCCTAGCCGAAAGCCTTGGTAAGCCGTCTCTATGGGTCATGATCAGTGACCCTTGGTATTAGGGCCGAAAACCTTGGTAAGCCGTCTCGTCGGGCCATGATCAGCGCCCCTTGGTATAAGTACTAAAGGTCGTCCAGGAATTCCAGCTGCCACTTCATCTCGTCCTCGGTGAGCGGGTAGTTGGCCCCCCCGGTGGCCTTGAGCACCTGACCCGGCGCGATGCCGGCCAGCCTTTGCTGCAACTGCTCGGCCAGGTCCATGGACAGGCCGGCCTTCCAGGCCAGGGCGACGATTCCCTTGATGCTCTGGATTTGCACGACCTTCTCCACCAGGTCCGTGGCCACCCCGCCGCGCACCGCCAGGGCGGCGATGACGAACCCTTGGTCGCCCGAGTGGAGCGCATCGGCGACGGTCGCCTCATCCAGTTTTCCAGACTGGTGCAGGTCCTGGACCATTTCCAGGGAGTCGGCCGCAGGCGCGGTTTTGGTGTTCGTCCCTGGTGTCTCTTGCCCCTTCGCCGCGGCCGCGGAATAGCCTTCGTCCAGGCGCCGGCGAACCTCGGCCCGGACCGCTTCCACGGATGTCGGGTCCAGGTCCTCGCGCCCGGCCAGGGTTTCAAGCAGGTGGTCGGCGACGAAGCGGGCCAACCGCCGGGCAACCCCCGGCGGCAGGACGGGGCGCCGGACCAGGGGCGCGTGCCAGGGCTCCATGTCCACGGCCCGGTCGACGATTCTGTCCAGGGTTTCCTCGCGGATCTGGGCGCTGGGGTTGGCCAGCAGCTGGGCGACGGCCTCGAGGTCGTCGCTGGCGACGATGGCGTCGGCCACGGTTTCCCCGACGCCGGCGCGCCGGGAAATGGCGCCCAGCGCCCCCCGGACAGGGGCGCTGGCGATGATCTCCAGCAGGTCGTCGTCGGTCAGAACCGGCGAAAACTCCAGCACCGGGCCGCAGACGATCAGCTCCGCATCGCGCGCCAGCCGGTGGATGACCTCGGGCGGCGCGTCGGCCACGTCCTTCAGGGTCTCGGACAGAATCTGGCGCACCCGGGGGACCTGGTCGCGGGCCAGGATGTCCAGCGCCTCGTACGTCATGCACCGCACCTTGTCCTGTTCGTCCGCGGTCAGGCCGGGAGCCAGCCTGGCGATTTTCTCGGCCAGTCCGGCGCGAACATGGGCATCGGCGTCGCGCGCCAGCAGCAGGTCGGCCGGGCGCGGCGTGGCGGTGTTGGTGGCGACCGCCCGGCGCACGTCGGGCGAGGAGTCGTCGGCCAGGAAGTAGAGGATCTCCGGCTTGACGTCGGCATGGGCCGCCAGGTCCAGGCGCACCTTGGCGTCGGCATGCCGCGCCAGCGCCTTGGTCTGGTGGTAATCGATGGGTCTGTTTCCGGACAGGCCCTTAATCAGGCGCCTCAGAATACCGATCACCGGCCGGCCTTCCCATGTTGCTGCGCGCCCCGGCGGCGCCGGGTAGCCGGGACTCACCGGCTGCGCTGATCGCCGAAGAATTCCAGTTGCCAGCGCATCTCGTCTTCGCTGAGCGGGTAGTTCGCCCCCTTCACCGGACCGAGCACCTCCGCCGGCGGGATGTGGGCCATTCGTTGCTGAATCGCCGCCGCCAGTTTCATCGACAGGCCGCCCTTCCAGGCCACGGCCACGATGCCCTTGGCGTTCCGTGCCGAGAGGACCTTGTGGACCAAGTCTTCCGGCAGTCCGGCCCGCACCATCAACGCGGTCAGGACGAAAGCGTGGTCGTTGACGTTGAGCGCATGGGCGATGATCTTTTCCCCCAGTTTGCCCGCTTCGTGGAGCCGATTGGCGATGACGATGGGCGATTCGGCGTTCGGGGAATCGGTGCCGCCGCCCTCGCCGCCACCGGCTTCGGCCTTGGGCATGTCCTCGCCGATGCGTTGGCGGACCACCATCTTCACCGACTCCAGGGTCTCGGCGTCCAGATCCGCCCGCTCCTGGAGGACACCCAGCAGGTTGTCGGCGACGAAGTGGGCAAGCCGCGTGGCCGCCGCCGCCGGCAGTTTGGGACGCGTCACCAGGGGGGTGTGCCAGAGCTCGATTCCGGGCGCGCGGTCAATCAGGTTGTCCAGGGTTTCCTCGCGGATCTGGGCGCTGGGGTTGGCAAGAAGGTTGGCGATGGCTTCAACGTCGTCGGTGGCGGCGACCGCTTCGGTGACGCTCTCGTGGACCTGGGCACGCCGCGAGATGGCGGCCAGGCCCCCTTGCGCGGGACCGCTTCCAATGAGCTCCAGCAGGTCCTCGTCCGTCAGCACCGGCGAGAACTCGAGCACCGGACCGGCGACCGCGAGCTCGGTGTCCAGGGCCAACGTCTTGATGACATCGGGTGGCGCGTCGGCCACGTCCTTCAGGGTCTCGGACAGAATCTGGCGCACCCGCGTGATCTGGTCGCGGGCCAGGATCTCCAGCGCCTCGTGGGTCGTGTCGCGGAGGGTGTCGCGCGCGTCGGCATCGAGCTTGGGCACCACCTTGGCGACCTTCTCGGCCAGGTCCGTGCGCACGGCCTCATCGGCGTCGCCTGCCAGTTTCAGGTTGGCCTTGCCAGGCGTGGTGGTGTTGGCGGCCGCCGCCTGACGCACCTGGACCGACGGGTCTTCGGAAAGGAAATAGAGGATCTCGGGCCCAAGGTCCTTGCGCGCGGCCAGGGCCCGGCGCACCTTGGGGTCTTGGTGACGGGCGAGGCGTTTGGCCTCTTCATAGGTGAGGGGGTCGGCGACGGTGCCCGGATTTAGAACCTTGGTCTCCAGCCCACTCACGAACGGCTCTCCTTGCGCGGCTCATCGCCGGGCGCACCGGTGGGCGGCGCCACCCGGAAGCCCCCCTTGCCAGCGTGCTTTACGGCATACATCGCCGCGTCGGCGCGGGCAAGGAGTTCCTCCAGACCTTCGCCCTGGCCGGGATTGTACATGGCCACGCCAACGGACAGCCCCAGGGGATGGTCGTCGTCGCCCGAGAACCGGCGCAGGCCTGTGCTGGCGGCGATCAGGGTCTCGGCGCGTTTCGTCGCCACCTGGGTGGTGATTCCGTCCAGCCACATGGCGAACTCGTCGCCGCCCAGACGGGCGACCACGTCGCCGGGCCGCGAGTGCTTCATCAGCAGGTCGCGCAGGAACAGGATCGCCTCGTCGCCGCGCTGGTGACCGTGCACGTCGTTGACCCGCTTGAAGTTGTCCATGTCCACGTAAAAGAGCGAAGCGGTCTGTCCGCTGTGGTCCAGCCGTTTCAGCCGCCGGGGCAGTTCCTCTTCGAAAAAGGCCCGGCGGTTGAGCAGCGCCGTCATGTCGTCGGTGCGCGACAGCTTGACGATGTGTTCATGGTTGGCGATCTGCTCGTTGGCGATACCAAGCTGGCTGGCCACTTCGCCGATGAGAATGCGGTTGTCGTCGTCCCAGCCGTCCGGCCCCGCCGCTTTCCACATGCAGATGGCGCCGTTGATGGTCTGGCGGTAGCGGGTGGCCGTGGCCAGGACCTGCCACGTTCCGGACTCCGCCTCCACCACCCCGCTGTCGCCCGCCATGCGCGCCAGCAGGTCGTCCAACCCTCCGATCCCCTCGGCCTCGCCGAACTCCGCCGCCATGGCGAAGGTGCCCGGCTCGCGTTGCCGATAGATGCGGCACCCCGCCGCCCCCAGGGCCCGGGCGGTGGCGGTGGCGGCCGCGGCGAGCATGTTTTTGGGCTCCACCTCGTCGCGGATGGTGTTGACGATGTAGTTGAGAAGCTGCTCGCGGTGGCGGGCCCGGGTGAGCGCCGTTTCCCGCGCGCGCTCTTCGGTGACGTCCCGGCAGATGCCCCGGGTGCCCTGCCACGCGCCGTCCTCGGTTTTGAGCGGCACCGAGGAGGCGGTCACGCAGGCCGTCGAACCGTCGGCCCGGCGCATCCACATCTCCACGTTCTCCAGCGCATGGTCGCTGAGAAAGGGCAGGGGCGCGTAGTCGTCGGCGTCGAGGACGAACTCCTCGGGCCGGTGCTTTACCAGATCCTCGGCGCGAAACCCCAGGGCGCCGCGCAGCGAGACGAAGACGAAAGTGCCTTCCGGCCCCACTTCCCAGGCGAAGTCGCTGGAAACCTCGACCAGGTCCTTGTAGCGCTGGCGCGATTCGACCAGGGCCAAGCGCAGGTTGCGTTCCATGGTCAGGTCACGGGCGAGGAGCAAGAGGTTGCCGTCCCCCTCCCTGGGCACCACGGTGATTTCCATCAGGACGTTCCCTTTGGCTACGGAGAGCGAAACGGTGCCGGCGACGACGTTGGACCGGGCCGTCGCCTCGTCGATCAGGGCGATGATCTCCGGCGCCGTGCCGCCGCGCAACAGGCTCTCCAGGCCGGCGCCCTTGACATTGGCGGCGATCACCGAGCCGTCGGCGCGGACGAGCAGGGCGGGGCCGGGATAGTCGGCCGGCAGGCCTCGGCCGCTTTCGTCCCCTCGGGCGGGGGCCGTTTGCGAAGCGGCCGGTTCGCCGCTGCCGGAAGCGTTGGTGGAGCTATCCTTCGACATGGCTTTCCGGGCTTTCCCGGTGTCTTTCGGCATCTCGCGGAATCCGCTGGAAAGGGAAACCGTTCCCCGTTCCCGCGGGGCGTAGTGTACCCGTAACGGGGCCAGGCCACTAGCCCCGGATTGGACGCGTGCTTTGCCTGGCGGCCGGGAACAGGTCCGCCGGCACCGTCTTCTCGAATGTCCGGATATCCGTCGAAGGCCTGCCGAAGAGATAGCCCTGGGCATACTGGATGCCGCAGTCCCTGACGAACTCCAGGCTCTTCTGGTCGCCCACCATTTCGGCCACCGTGATGACGTCCAGGTCATGGCAGAGGTTGGTGAGCGAGATAAGAAAGGCCTTGCCCCGGCGTGTCTTCTGGGCGCTGTGCACGGCGGAGCCGTCCAGCTTGACCACGTCCACCTCCAGGGCGCTCAGGTACTCGAAATTGGCGGCGCCCGCCCCGAGGTCGTCCAGGCAGACCGTGTATCCTTCTCCGCGCAGGCCCTGGATAAAGCGGTTGGCGACGGCAAGGTCTTCCATGCGCGCCGATTCCGTGATCTCGAACATCAGGCGGCCGCGGGCCCAGGCGTTGTCCTTCAACAGGTTGTGGAGCGAGGCCACGTACGCCAACGACGCCACCGAGCGTCCGGACACATTGACCGCCACGATGTATCCCTTGTTGCGTGGCGCCTTGGACAGCCAGGTCAAGACCTTTTGCACCATGGCCAGGTCGAAATCCTGAATGAGCCCGGTTTCCTCGGCAAACGTGATGTATTCATAGGACGACTGGCTGCGGTCTTGGGTGCGGAAGCGGACCAGGGCCTCGTAATGGTGGATGTCTCCGGTCGCCACGTCGATGATCGGCTGGAACGCGACGTCGAAATCGGCGTCGGCGACGACCCGTTTGAAGGCGGTGACGGACCTCGCCGCCGCGGACACCAGGGCGGAAATGTTGTTGGACAGGCTCTTGATCGTAAAGTCCTTGCCCTTGGCGGTGCGAAAACGGTTGATGGCGTAGATCAGGCCGTTGGCCAGGTCGCCGCCGCGGACCTCTTCCGTATCCACTTCCACGGTCGCCGTTTCCACCCGGACCCCCTTGCCGGCGGGATCGGCGTCGCGGGCGAAATGTTGCAACTGCGATTCCAGGTCCGCGATATCAAGATCGGGGCTGTGGAGCAGG
>JADFHR010000200.1 GCA_022567015.1 Pseudomonadota bacterium | reverse complement strand
CGGCCTCGGTCACGCGGACGGCTTCCAGGGCAAGATTCCGCCCGGCGGTGGATATCTTGGGCATGGCCTGTTTCCTCCCTCCCAGGAGCGCTTCCCGCGCCCGCCTAAAAGGATTCGATGCGGATCATGCGCGGCGCCTCGACCACGGCCTCCAGCGCCCCGATCTCCTGCAGCGCCCCCTGCATCGCCGCCTCCTCGGTCTCGTGGATGGTCATCACCACCGGCACCGCCTCGCCGGGGGCGCGGCCGCGCTGCAGCACGGACTCCATGGACACGTCGTGGTCGCGCAGGACCGCCGCCACGTCGGCGAACACGCCGGGCCGGTCGAGAACCATGAGCCGGATATAATAGGCGCCCCGGTGGCGTTCCATGGGCACCGCCGGAAGGCGTTTCAGGTCCTTGGCCGGAACCGCGAACGTGGGCACGTTGCGCCGGCGCGCGATGTCCACCAGGTCCGCCACCACCGCCGAAGCCGTCGGCCCGGCGCCCGAGCCCTGGCCTTCCTGCATGATGGTGTCGACGAAGTCGCCGTCGGCGACGACGGCGTTGAAAACCCCCTCCACATGGGCGATGGGCGCCGACACGGGCACCATGCACGGATGCACCCGCTGCTCCACCCCTTCGCCGGTAACAGCGGCGATCCCGAGCAGCTTGATGTGGTATCCCAATTCCTCGGCGAACCGGATATCCGTCAGGGTGACGTGGCGGATGCCCTCGATATGAACGGCGGCGAAATTGATCTCGCAGCCGAAGGCGAGGCTGGCCAGGATGGCCAGCTTGTGGGCGGTGTCGACCCCGTCCACGTCGAGGCTGGGGTCGGCCTCGGCATAGCCGAGCGCCCTGGCTTCCTCGAGCACTTCGGCGAACTCGCGGCCGCTTTCACGCATGGCGGTAAGGATAAAATTGCACGTGCCGTTGAGGATGCCGTACACGCGGCTCATGACGTTGGCGGCGAGCCCCTCGCACAACGTCTTGACGATGGGGATGCCGCCGGCCACCGCGGCCTCGTAGGCGAGGGTGACGCCGGCCGCTTCGCTGCTGTGCGCGAGCGCCGTGCCGTGATGGGCGATCAGCGCCTTGTTGGCGGTGACCACGTGCTTGCCATTGGCGATGGCGGCCTCGCACAGGTCCTTGGCGATGCCGTCCTCGCCGCCGATCAATTCCACCACCACGTCCACGTCGGGGTCGGCGGCCATGGCCAGCGGGTCGTCGAACCAGCGGAACCCGTCCACGGGAACGCCGCGGTCCTTTTCACGGTCCCGCGCCGAAACGGCGTTGACCACGATTGCCCGGCCGCAGCGGCGCTCGAGCAGCGCCGCATGCTTGCGCAATAGCTTGAGGGTCCCGCCGCCGACCGTGCCGAGGCCGGCAACGGCGATCTTGAGGGGTTGGTTCATCGACGCCTTTGTTCGGGGGACGTGTTTTAAAGAACCGCCGCCCGTTTTCTCTCCGTGTCCCCGATAGCCTTGTCGTAGCCGGTGAGAAACGCCTTGATGGTGCGGATGGCCTGGCGGGTGCGTTGGCGGTTCTCCACCAGCGCGAAGCGCACGTGGCCGTCCCCGTTTTCACCGAAACCGATACCCGGCGAAACCGCGACCTTGGCCTCGCGCAGCAAAAGCTTGGAGAACTCCAGGGAACCCAGGTGCCGGAAGGCCGGGGGTATGGGCGCCCAGGCGAACATGGTGGCGCGCGGCTCCGGCACCTCCCAGCCGGCCGCCGCCAGCCCACCGATCAGCACGTCGCGGCGTTCCCGGTAGCGGTTTCGAATCTCGACCACGCAGTCCTGGGGACCGTTGAGGGCGGCCGCGGCGGCCACCTGCACCGGCGTGAACGCGCCGTAGTCCAGATAGGATTTGATGCGCGCCAGCGCCTCGATCAGCCTCTTGTTGCCGGTGGCGAAGCCGATGCGCCAGCCGGGCATGGAATAGGTCTTGGACATGGAGGTGAACTCCACGGCGATCTCCCTGGCCCCCGGAATCTGCAGGATCGACGGCGGCGGCTGGTCGTCGAAATAGATTTCGGCATAGGCCAGGTCGGAAAAGATATAGATTCCGTGCACACGGCAGAAATCCACGATCTGGCCGTAGAAGTCCAGATCCATCACCTCGCCGGTGGGGTTGTTGGGGTAGTTCAGCACCAATGCCGTCGGCTTGGGCACGCTGTGATTCACCGCGCGCTCCAGGGCCGCCAGGAAACTGCCGTCCGGGGCGACCGGAATGCTGCGCACCGCGGCTCCGGCGATGATGAACCCGAACTGGTGGATCGGGTAAGAGGGATTGGGCACCAGGATGACGTCGCCGGGGCTGGTCACCGCCGCGGCCAGATTGGCCAGGCCTTCCTTGGAGCCGAGGGTGACGATGGTTTCGCTCTCGGCATTTACGTGAACGCCGAAGCGGCGTTCGTAATACCCGGCGACGGCCTTGCGCAGGCCCGGAATGCCCCGCGAGTTGGAATAGCGATGGGTGCGCGGGTCCTGCGCCGTCTCGATCAGTTTTTCGACGATATGGGGCGGCGTCGGGCAATCGGGGTTGCCCATGCCGAAGTCTATGATGTCCTCGCCGGCGGCGCGGGCGCGCGCCTTCATGGCGTTGACCTCGGCGAACACGTAGGGCGGCAGCCTTCGGATGCGGTGGAATTCCTGTTCCATGACCTTCACGCGCCAAATGGGGGACGCCGGCAGGCGCCCCCGATTCTGGACCGCCGGACCGCTCAGCGTTCGAAGTAAATCTCGGCCCGGCGGTTGCCCGCCTCGCCCGAGGGCATGATTTCGTAATAGATGGGCTCGCTGTCGGCCCTGGCGTCGACGGAAATTTCGTCGGCCCGGACTCCCCGCCGGATGAGTTCGCGGGCGACACTGTCGGCGCGGGCCGCCGAAATCCTGTAGTTCACCATCCTGTGCGTCGCCGCATCCAGGTTCCGCGTGCGGCGGCTGGCATGGCCAATGACGCGCATCTTGCCGCCGCGCTGGCGGTGCAGCCTGAAGACGTCGTTCAGGATGTGCCGGTCCCGCGCGTCGAGAGTCGCCGAGCCTTTCGGGAACAGGATGGTGGCCACCTTGGTCGCCCCCGGCGGCAGCGCCCCGCGGGCCTGCCGAAACCGCGACGCCCCGCTTTTGCGGCGGCTTTTCACACGTGCCCGGGGCGCCGGCGACGCCACCGGCTGGGACGCCAGCAGCGGGGCGCCGGCCAACTCGACGCCGGCGGACGAGATAACCATCGTCTCGAACGGACCCGGCACGGGCACGGGCACGGACGCGGTCGTGGACGGCGCCTTCAGGGCCGGGGCCCCGGCCGGAGGGCGCCGCGCCGGGCGGGCCTGGCGCGTTTCGCGCACCCGGCTCGACGGCGGTGCCGTCACCGGAGGGGGAGGAACGGCCCCGGCGGACGGAACCACGCTGGCCGCGGCCATGGGAACGCTCGGCGCCGCCGGCGACGGCGGTGCCGTGGGCATGGCGGGCGGGGGTGGAGCCGCGGGGGCGTCCGGCATGGCGGCCGCTATGCGCGGCGCCAGCACCTCGACCGGCTCGCTCTGGCGCTGTACGGACTCCGAAGAATAGCGCCGCCCCTTGCGGTCGGAGACCAGGCCCTGGCCGGCAAGACGGCTTCGTTCCGCCCGGGTGACCGGCGCCTTGTCCGGAAACGAGCCCAGATTGGGGGCCGGCTTGCCGGCGCCCGGCGGCGGTTTGCCCCGGTCGGCCGCCATGGTGCTCTGTTTCCTGTCCGATTCCGTGACGGCCGGCTTTTTGTCATCCTCTCCGGCGAAGAATTCCGTGGTATTCTTATACCATTCGACCGGGTTGACCGCGTCGGGAACCTGCGAACAGCCGCCGACGGCCGCAAGCAAAACCGCGGCCGAGACGACGGGCCCAAAGAACCCCTTCAGCGCCCGCCGGTTATTTCCCTCGACAGCCATGGTTGCCGCAGCCTCCTTCGCCCTAAGCCGAGATATATGGCCGGCGAATCATACATTGCCTGAACTTCGTTAACAGTATACAAACGCTGGCCCGCGAACCCATCCCCCGGCGGTCACCCGCCGCCCGCCGGCATGGAGCCGCGCAACGCCTTACATAGTCTTGAAGCTATCTTCCATTATCAAACCTCGGAAGATCATAAAGGATTGAGCCATGGCCAATCAACCGGGCTCCGAAATGCCGGCAGCGGACGACGAATCCATACCGGGCTCCATGGCCGACATCGCCGAGCGCTGCCAGCGCCTGGTCACCGAATCCCTGACCCGCAAGGCGGCCGCGGGGGCCTCGGCCGATCCGTTCAATATCGGAAACGCCTTTCTCGAAATGACCGCCAGGATGATGAGCGACCCGGCCAAGATGGTGCAGGCGCAGATGTCCCTGTGGCAGGATTACCTGGGCCTCTGGCAGAGCACGGCGGGCCGCATGTTGGGGCAGGAAACGGCGCCCGCCGCGACGCCTGAGGCGCGCGACCGGCGCTTCCGGGACAAGGACTGGGACGAGAACGCGCTCTTCGACTTCATCAAGCAGTCCTACCTGCTGACCGCGCGCTGGATCCAGGCCACGGTCCAGGACGTACACGGCCTGGACGACGAGACCGCGCGCAAGGTGGAATTTTTCACCCGCCAGTTCGTCAACGCCCTGTCGCCCAGCAACTTCGTCATGACCAACCCGGAGGTCCTGCGCGCGACCATCGAATCGCGGGGCGAGAATCTTGTCCGCGGGCTGGGCAACCTGCTCGAGGACCTGGAGCGCGGCAACGGCCGGCTGGCCATCAAGATGACCGACCTGGACGCCTTCCGGGTCGGCGGGAACATCGCCGTCACGCCGGGCAAGGTGGTCTTCCGCAACGACCTGATGGAACTGATCCAGTACGACCCGGCCACGCCGAAAGTCCGCCGGCGGCCCCTGCTGATCATGCCGCCATGGATCAACAAGTTCTACATCCTGGATTTGCGCCCCGAAAACTCGCTCATCAAGTGGGCGGTGGACCAGGGGCATACGGTGTTCGTCGTCTCCTGGGTCAACCCGGACGAGGCCCTGGCCGAAAAGACCTTCGACGACTACATGGTGGAGGGGCCGCTGGCGGCGCTCGACGCCATCGAAAAGGCCACCGGGGAAGCCCAGATCAACGCCGTCGGGTACTGCGTCGGCGGCACCCTGCTGGCGTGCACGCTGGCCTACATGGCGGCCCGGGGCGACGAGCGCATCGTCTCGGCCACCTTTCTCGCCGCCATGGTGGACTTCGCCGAGGCCGGCGAGCTTGCCGTCTTCATCGACGAGGTGCAGGTGGCCCGGCTCGAGGAGCGCATGAAGGAGCGGGGCTACCTGGAGGGCCGCGAAATGGCCACCAGCTTCAACATGATGCGCGACAACGACCTGATCTGGTCCTTCGTCGTCAACAACTACCTTCTCGGGAAGGACCCCTTCCCCTTCGACCTCCTCTACTGGAACGCGGACACCACCCGCATACCGGCGGCCATGCACGGCTTCTATCTGCGCAAGATGTACCTGGAGAACAAGCTGGCGACGCCGGGCGGGATCAGCCTCGCCGGTGTTCCCATCGACCTTGGAAAGATCAAGACGCCGGCCTACGTCCTGTCCGCCCGCGACGATCACATCGTTCCCTGGAAATCCACCTATGCGCACACGCGTCTGTATTCCGGGCCGGTGCGGTTCGTGCTCGCGGCGTCGGGCCACATCGCCGGCATCGTCAATCCGCCGGCGGCCGACAAGTACTGCCATTGGATCAACGCGAAAAAGCCCAAGAAACCGGACACCTG
>JADFHR010000199.1 GCA_022567015.1 Pseudomonadota bacterium | reverse complement strand
ACGCATGCGCCTCACCGCCAGGGGCTACCACCGGGTGCTCCGGGTGGCGCGCACCCTGGCCGACCTGGAGGCCGGCGAAGGCGTGAAGCGCATCCACATCGCCGAGGCCCTGTCGTTCCGCCGGGTCGTGCCCGGGCGGCGCGCGGTCGTCTAGGGCCTGCGCGGGTCCGCGACTCGTCGATACGCAACCGGCTGCGCCGGGTGGGGTCGCACCCCGTTCAAACCCGTTTCCCCGTTCACCAAAGGTTAATCTTGGTGCTTTACGGTGGCCCCGATTCCCTGCACTGGAAATGGGCGCATCGCCATGAGCCATTCCGAGTTGACGACGATCTTGGAGGCCGAAACCCTGGCGCAGGATCCCACCGAGGAGCGGGTCACCCAGCGTCTCCGGGATTACTGGAATACGCTGCGCGGTGGGCAGCAATTCCCGTCGCGGGCAAACTTCCGCATGGAGGCGGTGACCGGCCTTGGGCCGCACGCCTTCGCCCTCGATCTCCCGCACGGCGTCGACGACCCGGTTTTCCGCTTCGTCGGCAAGGCGCTCTCCGACGACTGCGGGAAGGATTTCACCCTCATGCCGCTGTCGGCGGTGCCGCCCCATACCCTGCTCGCCGAGGTGGCCCGGCGCTATACCGACGTCATCGACAGGAAGACGCCCGTGGAATTCGCCGAAGAACACGTCGGCGCCGACGGCTCCACGACCCTGTTCCGCGGCGCCATGCTGCCGTTCAGCGAAGACGGGCAGACCCTCGATTTCATCGTCGGCGCGATCACCTACAAGAAAAAGTCGTCCGAGACAACTTTGGCCGCGGTGCCCGCCGCGCGTCCTGCCGCGGTGCCGGCGGCGGACACCGCCCGGGCGGACGAGGGCGCCGCCGTGGCGCCATCGGCCGTGGGCCATGTGAGCGGGTTGCCGCGACTGTCACAAAGCCTCGAGGAGTGCCAGGCCCTGGCGCGCGAGGTGGTGCAGGCGGATTCGAAATCGCGCGCGACCCTGTATCGCGCCCTCGAGAGCGCCTATGCCTTCTACTTCGAGTGCGAGGGCGATCCCGAGGCCTATGCCGAATTGCGCACCGCCGCCGGAATCGGGCTACAGGTCCGGGCCCCCTTCACCCCGATCGTGAAGCTTGTCTTCGGCATCGAATACGACAAGACGCGCCTGTCGGAATACGCCACCGCGCTCTGCTACGCGCGCCGCAACAACCGGACCGCGGAAACCGTCAAGAGCTTCATCGAAACCCACGAAGGCGGCATCAAGGGCTGCGTCAAGGCCGAACGCGCCACCCGGCGTGCCGAGAAAGGGGCCCGGCGCGACGATCTGGAGGTGGCGAGGGGCATCCTGCGCCAGACACCCGCCATCGGCCGGATACCGGACGCCAATCCCGGCAAGGCCGAGTTCGTGGTGATGCTGGGGCGCCGCGCCGGGGACGACGGCGGTACCATCGACGTGCTCAGGGTGCTCGACGAAAAGCGCTCGGCGGTCGAGGCCGTCGTCAAACGCACGGCGAAGACGATCGCCAAGGAGCTGGCCGCCGCCGGCACCTCCTGATCCGCCGTCCATCTATTTCGAATACGGAATAATTCCGGACCCGGAACGGCTGCGCCCAGGTGTGGGGACGCAGCCCCCTTGGCCGTAAGGCTACGGTCCCGTTTCCACCTTCCCGAATACGCTCGAACATCGCCGCGTGCCGTCGTGATCCGGCGCCCCCGGACCGTTGGTTATCCGTGTGTATCCGTGTTTATCCGTGCTTATCCGTGTCAAAGGATCAAGCGCACTGAGGGCCGAAATTCATCGACGTGGAAACCTCAGCGGTGGAAATCCAACACGGATGGACACGGATGAAAATTGGTCCCCGCAGCCGCACGGGAAACCTTATACCAAGGGTCGCTGATCATGACTCATAGAGATCGCGTAGGCGGCTCGTCGGGCAGGAGGAAAGTTTCAGGCGATGCGGCGCATCGTCGAAACTTTTCGACGCCCTCCGACGGGCCGCATACGCGACCGGAACGGCGGCTTACCAAGGCTTTCGGACGGCGTCACGCACGCTTCGCGATGCCCCGCATCGGCCACAGCGCACGCTCCTAGCCGAAAGCCTTGGTAAGCCGGCTCGTCGGGTCATGATCAGCGACCCTTGGTATTACCGGAGGGATCGCCCGGGTAGGCTTGCGCGGTCCGGAAGGAATACCGGTTCCGGGATTTCAGAACGGGAACCTATGGGTCGCCCCTCATCGGTCGACAGGCTGGGCGCGAGGATGCCGGGTCGTGCCTGTGGCACCACAAGGTCCGCGACAAAGACTCAGGATTTCTGAATTGCCGTATAGGGCCACCGGCCCTTCGCGGTTTCTCCCGACGCGGCGTTAAGGACGTGGGGGGCGGATCATCGGGCCCACGTCCCGGCCGGCGAAGATGTGCATGTGGAAGTGGGGCACCTCCTGGTGGGCGTCGCGTCCGTGGTTGGCGAGGATTCTGTAGCCGCTCCCGACCACGTCCAGCTGCCGCGCCACGGCGCCGACGGCGCGGAAGAAGCCCGCGATCTCGGCATCGGAGGCGTTCGCGGTGAAATCGTCCATGGACACGTACTCCCCCTTGGGAAGCACCAGCACGTGCACCGGTGATTGGGGGTTGATGTCGTCGAACGCGATCGCGAATTCGTCCTCGTAGATCGTCTCACACGGGATTTCGCCACGCAGGATCTTGGCGAACACGTTGTCGGTATCATAGGGCATGGGTGATTTTCCCTCTCACCGCTTGGATCGCGCTTTTTTCTCGGCCAGGCCCGAGGTGCCCTCGCGGCGCTGGAGCTCGGCCCACACGTCGGCCGGTTCGATTCCCATCTCGGCCCACAGCACGAGCAGGTGGTACAGCAGATCGGCGCTTTCGCCGGTCACCTCGGCCGCGGACTGTTGAAGCGCCGCCACCATCGTCTCCACCGCCTCTTCGCCGAACTTCTGGGTGATGGCGCCGATCCCGTCGGCGAACAGCCCCGCCGTGTAGGACTGTTCGACGTCGCCGCCGCGGCGGCTCCTGATGACCTCGAACAGGCGCTCGAGGACGGCGCTGTCGGCAGGCTTGTCCGCCATCCGGGCTCATTCCTTAGGCATCGTCAGGCATCGTCGCGTATGGGCACGCCGGCCGCCTTCATGTGGGCCTTGGCCTGGGTAATCGTATAGGTACCGAAATGAAAGATCGAGGCCGCCAGAACGGCGGACGCGTGGCCCTCGACGATGCCCTCCACCAGATGGTCCAGCGTGCCGACGCCGCCCGAGGCGATCACCGGCACGGTCACCGCGTCGGCGACGGCGGCGGTGAGCGGGATGTTGAATCCCAATTTGGTGCCGTCCCGGTCCATCGACGTGAGCAGGATTTCGCCGGCCCCGTATTCGGCCATGCGCCTGGCCCATTCCACGGCGTCGAGCCCCGTGGGCCTGCGGCCGCCGTGGGTGTAGACCTCGAACCGGCCGCCGGCGGCGGTCTTGGCGTCGATGGAAACGACGATGCACTGGCTGCCGAACTTCTCCGCCGCCCGGCGCACGAATTCCGGCTCCTTCACCGCCGCCGTGTTGATCGAGACCTTGTCGGCGCCGGCCAGGAGCAGCTTGCGGATGTCGTCGGTGGTGCGCACGCCGCCGCCCACGGTCAAGGGCATGAAACACTGCTCGGCGGTGTGCCCGACCACGTCGAAAATGGTGTCCCGGTCCTCGTGGCTGGCCGTGATGTCGAGAAAGCACAGCTCGTCCGCCCCTGCGCGGTCATAGATACGGGCCTGCTCCACCGGGTCGCCCGCGTCCACCAGGTCGACGAAGTTCACGCCCTTGACCACGCGGCCCCGGTCGACGTCCAGGCACGGAATGATCCTCGCCTTCAGCATCGATCGCCCTCTATACCAATCCCCGGCTCACGAGGGCGCCCCCCTGAGAAGCGCCGCCGCCGCCGCCGGGTCGATCTCGCCGTCGTAGATGGCGCGGCCGCTGATGATGCCTTCCAGCGCGCCCTCCGCGGTCTCTTTCAGTTCGCGCAATTCCGCCATCGACGA
The DNA here is from genome assembly GCA_022567015.1 of Pseudomonadota bacterium. Lineage (GTDB taxonomy): Bacteria > Pseudomonadota > Alphaproteobacteria > Rhodospirillales > 2-02-FULL-58-16 > JACZQZ01. Next base: position 1,799 of record JADFHR010000199.1, on the reverse strand, counting down.
CACGCCGCCGGCGGCGATGACCGGTGTCGAGACGGCGCCGGCCAGCACCAGGGCGGCCCCGATGTCGAGGCCCTCCATGACGCCGTCGCGGTCGATATCGGTGTAGATGATGGCGGCGACGCCGGCGTCCTCGAACTCGAGCGCCAGGTCCAGGGCCTTCATCTCGGAGACCTCGGCCCAGCCCTCGACGGCAACGAAGCCGTCGGCGGCGTCGATACCCACGGCGACGCGGCCCGGATGCAGGTGGCAGGCCTCCTTTACCAGATTCGGATCGCGCAGCGCCGCGGTGCCTAAGATGACCCGCCGCACGCCCCTGTTCAGCCAATGGGCCATCGTCTCCAGGTCGCGAATGCCGCCACCGAGCTGCACCGGGATGTCCACGGCCTCCAGGATGGACACGACGGAGTCCGTGTTGACCGGGCGGCCGAGGACGGCGCCGTCCAGATCGACCACATGCAGCCATTCGCATCCGGCCTCCATGAAGATGCGGGCCTGGGCCGCGGGATCGGTGTTGAAAACGGTGGCCTGGCGCATGTCGCCGCGCACCAGCCGCACGCACTGGCCTTCCTTGAGATCGATGGCGGGAAAGAATATCATTTCAATGCCGGTACCATCCGCACCCGTTCCTCACGGGCGCCAGGTCAGGAAATTGGTGATCAGGCGCAGCCCCGTGGCCTGGCTTTTCTCCGGGTGGAACTGGGTTCCGACCATGTTGTCGCGCCCGACCACGGCCGTAACCGCGCCTCCGTACTCGACGGTGGCCAGCACGTGGGCCGGGTCGGCGCAGGCGAACCCGTAGGAGTGCACGAAGTAGGCGTGCGAACCGGCGGCAATGCCCTCGAATAGCGGATGGCCGGACCCCTTCAGGCACAACTCGTTCCAGCCCATGTGCGGAATCTTGAGCGATGGGTCGGCCGGCTCCACGGCCGCCACCTCCCCCGGGATCCACCCCAGGCCGGCGTGCTCACCGTGCTCGCGCCCGGTGGTGGCCATAAGCTGCATGCCTACGCAGATGCCGAGAAACGGCTTGGCCTGCTGGACCACCGCCCTTTCCAGGGCGTCGACCATGCCGGGAAGGGCCTCCAGGCCCTGCTTGCAGTCGGCGAAGGCGCCGACCCCCGGCAGCACCACGTGGCTCGCGCTCTCGACATCGTCGGCGCGGGCGGTGACATCCACCGTGAGGTCGAGCCCGGCGGCGGCGACGGCGTGTTCGAAGGCCTTGACGGCGGAGCGCAGGTTGCCCGATCCATAATCGATGATGACGACGCTCATCGGCTGAGTTCCGCCGCCAACCCCGGCTCGCCGTCGAGGAAGCGCCATTCGGCGGCCTCGCGCCCGGCGCCCGAGACCACCGCGGCGAGGGTGAAGTGCCGGCGGGCGAGCCTGCGGCGCCGGAGATCGTTGGCGACGAAGCCGACGATCGCCGCCAAGCCGACCGCTACCGCGCCCTGGCTGAGCCCGTCCAGGCCCAACGCCATCCCCACCCCGCCCAAGGCCAGGGCGGCCACCAACAGCACCAGCGCCGCCAGCCACAGCCGGTGCCACAGGGCCCATAGCGGCCCAAGGAAAAACGCCGGCCAACAGAAACCCTCCTTGATCAGGACGAGATCGCTGTCGGCATCCGGGTCATGGCGGCGGACGTGAACGGTGTAAAGACGCATGGCTCCCGATGCTAGTGGCCTGTATCAGCTAAAGTGCACCCCTACGATCGCTTTTCCCGTTTCCTCGGCAGGAGGGGAGGCGCAGGCGATGGCGGCCCATCGGAAAGCCTTCCCGACGCCCCGGGGGGCCACCGGGGG
>JADFHR010000198.1 GCA_022567015.1 Pseudomonadota bacterium | reverse complement strand
GGACACCCCCCGTTTCCCCGCGAAATGTATCCGGGGGGACACCCCCCGTTTCCCCGCGAAATGTATCCGGGGGGACACCCCCCGTTTCCCCGCGAAATGTATCCGGGGGGACACCCCCCGTTTCCCCCCGGGGGCCGGCGAGGGCGCCGCTTTCGCGGCGCGTCGACACCTTCCTCGAGATGCTGGCGGCGGAGCGCGGCGCGGCGTCGAATACCCTGCAGGCGTACCGCCGCGACCTGGCCGATTTCTCCGCCTTCGTGGCGGCGCGGGGGTGGCTGCCCGAGGACGCGGACGGGACCGCCGTGCGGGACTATCTGGCGCACCTGTCCGGCGCCGGCATGGCGCCCAGCACCAGCGCCCGCCGGCTTTCCGCCCTGCGCCAGTTCTTCCGCTTCCTGTATGCGGACGGGCTGCGCGACGACGACCCGTGCGCCACCATCGACAGCCCGCGCCAGGGACGGTCCCTGCCCAGGCACCTGAGCGAAGACGAAGTGGAGCAATTGTTGGCGGCGGCGCGGCGGCGCGGCGGCGCCGGCGGTACACGGCTGGTGGCGCTTCTCGAGGTGCTGTATGCCACCGGCCTCAGGGTTTCGGAACTGGTCGGTTTGCCGCGGTCTGCGTTGTCCCGCGACAGCCAGATGCTGATCGTGCGCGGCAAGGGCGGCAAGGAGCGCATGATTCCCCTGGGCGACGCGGCGACGGATGCGCTGGCGGCCTACCAGGCGGTGCGCGGGGGCTTCGCGCCCAAGGGCCGGTCGGCGGGCCGGGAGTCGCCGTGGCTGTTTCCCTCGCGTTCCCGGGACGGGCACCTGACCCGCGCCCGCTTCGCCCAGATGTTGAAGGCGGTGGCGCTGGAAGCGGGCCTCGATGCGGCGCGGGTTTCGCCCCACGTGCTGCGCCACTCGTTCGCCAGCCACCTGCTCGCCCACGGCGCCGACCTGCGCGCCCTGCAACAGATGCTGGGACACGCCGACATCGCAACGACGCAGATATACACCCACGTCCTGGATGAACGCCTCAAGGCGCTTGTCGCGCGCGCCCATCCGCTGGCGGCGGACTAAGACCCCATAGGCCCACGCCGGTCACCGCCATTTCGCACCTGCAAAAAAAACTCCTTGGAGGGGAGTGCGCCCATTGGCTATAAAAAAGGCCGTTAATTTAAGGGATTGCCCTGGGAGATATCCATGAGTTTCCACGTCATTGAGCAATGCACGGCGCGCCTGAACCGTTCGGAACTGGCGGTTCCGGGCTCCAACACCACGTTTCTCGAGAAGGCCGCCCACAGCCCGGCCGACGTCATTTTCCTGGACCTGGAGGACGCCGTCGCGCCGGACGACAAGGAAAAGGCCCGCAAGAACATCATCGAGGCCCTGAACGACCTGGATTGGGGTGGGCGCACCCTCTCCATCCGCATCAACGGCCTCGACACCCATTATATGTACCGCGATGTGGTGGACATCCTGGAGCAGGCCGTCGACAAGCTGGACCTGATCATGATTCCCAAGGCGGGCACGGCCGCCGACATCTACGCGGTGGACATGCTGGTGACCCAGATCGAGGCCGCCAAGGGGTACAAGAAGCGCATCGGTTTCGAGATGATCATCGAGACCGCGCTGGGCATGCAGAACGTGGACGAGATCGCGGCGGCGAGCCCGCGCAACGAATGCCTGCACTTCGGCGTCGCCGATTACGCCGCCTCCACCAAGGCGCGGACGACCAACATCGGCGGCCCCAATCCCGACTATCACGTGCTCACCGACCCCGATGCGGACGGCAACCGCGACGTCCACTGGGGCGACATGTGGCATTACGCCATCGCCCGCATGGTGGTGGCGGCGCGGGCCAACGGCCTGCGTCCGGTCGACGGGCCGTTCGGCGACTTCTCCGACCCGGAAGGCTTCAAGGCGCAGGCCAACCGCGCCGCGGTGCTGGGCTGCGAGGGCAAGTGGGCCATCCACCCGAGCCAGGTGGCGCTGGCCAACGAATTATTCACCCCCAGCGAGGCCGACGTCACCAAGGCCAAGCGCATCATCGCGGCCATGGAACAGGCCCAGAAGGAAGGCAAGGGGGCGGTGGCCCTGGACGGGCGGCTCATCGACATCGCGTCGATCAAGCAGGCCGAGGTGATGGTGAGCAAGGCGGAGGCCATCGCCGCCAACAACGCGGCCTGATCCCCCGATCGACCCTCAACGGAAAGGCGCCGCGCCGGGCGCGTTGCCGTGTCTCACCTTGCCCCTGACGCCGCCGTGGCGCCCGGCGCGGGCGGCAGATTAGCCTTCGCCTGCTTCGGGCCTCTGTGCTAGTACCCTCTATCACAATAGGATGGTACGTGTGATCGCCTTTTCGCGTCTTTTGGGCAGGAAGCGTCGCGCCGGCGATGCGCGACATCGCAAAGCGGCGCTGACGCCCCCAAAAGGCGCGAAAAGCGACCCTTCGGGCGGCCATGGGCGGCCATCGGACGTTGTCGCGCGGCTCTCGTGATGCGCCGGCATCACTTCGAACCGCGCTCCTAGCCGAATGGCCACCCATGGCCGTCACACGTGTCATCCTATTGTGATAGAGGGTACTAAGAAAGCGCCATGCACAGCTTCCTGGACTTCGAGAAGCCCATCGCCGAACTGGAGGGCAAGATCGAGGGATTGCGCCACCTGGGCGGTACCGGCGAGGTCAACATCGCCGAGGAAGTGACCAAGCTCCAGGCCAAGGTCGACAAGCTGCTCCAGCAGGCCTATTCCAAGCTCACGCCGTGGCAGAAGACCCAGGTGGCCCGCCACCCCGACCGGCCCCATACCCTCGATTACATCGGGTCTTTGATCGAGGACTTCACCCTCCTCGCCGGCGACCGGACGTTCGCCGAGGACCGGGCCGTCATCGGCGGCCTGGGACGGTTCCGCGGCCGCTCGGTGGTCGTCATCGGCACCGAAAAGGGGGCGGACACGGAGTCGCGCGTCGCCCACAACTTCGGCATGGCGCGGCCCGAGGGCTACCGCAAGGCACAGCGGCTGATGGCGCTGGCCGACCATTTCGGCCTGCCGGTGATCACCCTGGTGGACACGCCCGGGGCCTATCCGGGCGTCGACGCGGAAGCGCGCGGCCAGGCCGAGGCCATCGCCCGCAGCATCGAAACGTGCCTCGGGCTGAACGTGCCGCTGGTCAGCGTCGTCATCGGCGAGGGCGGCTCCGGCGGCGCCATGGCGCTGGCCGCGGCCAACACCCTCTTCATGCTGGAGCATGCCGTCTATTCGGTGATCTCGCCGGAGGGCTGCGCCTCCATCCTGTGGCGCGACGGCAATCAGGCGCGCGACGCGGCGGAGGCCCTCAAGCTGACCGCCCAGGACCTGGAGAAACTGGGCATCATCGACGCCGTGATCCCCGAGCCCCTGGGCGGGGCGCACCGCAAGCCCGAGGACAGCATCGCCGCGGTCGGCGACGCCATCGAGGGGGCGCTCGAGGACCTGGCCGGAAGCGACCGCGGAACATTACGCGCCCGCCGCCGCGAAAAATACCTGGCGATGGGCAAACAGGGCTTGGGTTAGGCCGCCGCGGACGCCGGCCTGCCGCGCCGTTCCATTGCGGTCATGACGCCCGACTATTTACAGCACGGCGAAGGTAAAGGGCACGAATCCCCGGTAGGTCTCGTTGATGGCGAGGCGGCGGTTCAAGGGCGGAAAGGCGCGCTGGTTACAATCGGCGCGCTCGCAGAGCCGGCAGTTGACGCCGATCGGCGTCAGGCTCGCGGTATCGGCCAGATCGAGGCCGTCGGCATAGACCAGGCGGCGCGCGTGGCCGATCTCGCAGCCCATGCCGATGGCCAGCTGCTGCTCGGGCAGATGAAAGCCGCCGCCCAACCCGGTCACGGTGCGCGATACCGAGAAATAGGTGGTGCGGTCCTCCATCTGGACGACCTGGGTGATGATCTTGCCGGGGGTGCGGAAGGCTTCATGGACGTTCCAGCGCGGACAGGTCCCGCCGAAGCGCGCGAAGTGGAACCCGCCGGAACTGAATCGCTTCGAGATGTTGCCCGCCCGGTCGACGCGCACGAAGAAGAAGGGAACGCCCCGGGAGCCCGGCCGCTGCAAGGTGGTCAGCCGGTGGCACACCTGCTCGTAGCTGGCGGCGAAGCGCTGGATCAGGACTTCGATGTCGTAACGCAGTTTTGCCGCGGCGTTGAGGAACCGCTCATAGGGCATCATGACGGCGCCGGCAAAATAGTTGGCCAGGCCGAGCCGGCACAGTTGCACCGCCTCGTCACCGCCTACGCCGGCCCCGGCGATGATGTCGTCGAAGAGGTTGCGGTGGCTGCGGATTCCCACCTGGAACGCCAACTGGAAGGTGCGGCCCGGCGGGCTCAGCATCTCGGACAGAAACAGGCGGCTGGTGTGCCGGTCGAAGCGCCACACCATATCGGGCATGACGTCGATCGGCATGACCTTGACGACGATGCCGTAGGCGCGCTTGAGGTGTAGGCGCAGCGTATGGCCGAGGTCTTCGGCGTCGTCCAGGGCGTCCGCCCACAGGTTCTCCGCCGCCGTCTCCAGTTGGGGAAAATGATTGTTGTGGTGGTGGAAGAAATCCCGCGCCTCGTCGGTCGGAAACCGGGAGGTGCCGATGTCGACCGGGATCTCCCCGTCGGCCATCTGCTCGGCGACGGCGGCCGCCTTGGTCATGGTTTCGCGGTAGGCCCGGTAAAGGGTGAGCACGGCCTGCGCGGCGTCCGGGCTGGTCCCCACCAAGTCGGTCAGTTCGGTGTTGCCGATCCTCAGGTCCTGGAACAGCGGGTCGCTGAACACCTCGTTCAGGGACGCGGCGATCCGTGCGTCGTCCTCGCCGCTCAGTTCCTTCAAGTCGATGTCGTAAACGTCGTTCAGGCGGAGCAGCACCTGGGCGCTGAGGGGGCGCTGATTGCGTTCGATCAGGTTGAGGTAGCTGGGTGAAATTCCCAGGTCCCCGGCCATCGCCGTTTGGGTCAGGCCGAGCTCGCGGCGGAACCTGCGGATGCGCACGCCGGCGAAAACCTTTTTGCGGCCCGTTGCCATCTGTGCCTCCTGTTCCCGTCCGGGCTTTTACAATTTTTACATTATAACAAAGTTTTCCATTCTGGAGAACACATAATAACCTTTTTAATTACAATAGGTTATTGAGCATTAAACGCATTTGGTATAATATGATACAAATTGTATGGATCGTTTCGCGGAGTATTCCGCCCCAGGGGGACAGACGGTGATGGAGAATCAGGCCCAGACGTTCGACGCCCTCGTTGCGGCCGCGCCGCCGGCGCGCTTCGCCGGCATCCGCAGGGATTACACGCCCACCGATGTCGTGCGCCTCGGCGGTTCGCTTCCGATCACCCATACCCTCGCCGAGAACGGCGCCAACAGGCTGTGGGAAATGCTGCACTCGGAAGACTATGTGGGCGCGCTTGGCGCGGTCACCGGCAACCAGGCAATGCAGATGGTGCGCGCCGGTTTGAAGTCCATTTATCTGTCCGGGTGGCAGGTCGCGGCCGACGCCAATGTTGCCGGCGCCATGTATCCGGACCAGAGCCTGTACCCCGCCAATTCCGGTCCCGAGCTGTGCCGGCGCATCAACGCCACCCTGCAACGCGCCGACCAGATCGAACATTGCGAAGGGGACGTCAAAACCAACTGGTTCGCGCCCATCGTCGCCGACGCGGAAGCCGGCTTCGGCGGGCCGTTGAACGCCTTCGAGATCACCAAGGCGTTCATCGAGGCGGGCGCCGCCGGGGTGCACTTCGAGGACCAGCTCGCCTCGGAAAAAAAGTGCGGCCACCTGGGCGGCAAGGTCCTGATTCCGACGGGCCAGCATATCCGGACCCTGAACGCGGCGCGGCTGGCCGCCGACGTGATGGGCGTGCCGACCCTCATCGTCG